>NZ_JACJEY010000082.1:0-12254 GCF_014164295.1 Pseudoalteromonas sp. SG43-7 | reverse complement strand
GTTAGCAAGTTAGCAAGTTAGCAAGTTAGCAATATTTTAGCTTTAGAATTAAGCTGTGCAATATGAATTTTGAATTGTTTTTTATTAATTAAGAAAGTGGTCGGCGATGCAGGATTTGAACCTGCGACCCCTTGGACCCAAACCAAGTGCGCTACCAAACTGCGCTAATCGCCGATATTGAAGTATTAAACCTCTTTTTCATTGAACACTCAAACTGTGTATTTGAGACCACTTTTTGAGAAAGTGGTCGGCGATGCAGGATTTGAACCTGCGACCCCTTGGACCCAAACCAAGTGCGCTACCAAACTGCGCTAATCGCCGATATTCTTTTTTGTAAATGGGGTGACTGATGGGGCTCGAACCCACGACAACCGGAATCACAATCCGGGGCTCTACCAACTGAGCTACAACCACCGCTATATTTACGTGTTTTCAAATGGTGCACCCAGAAGGATTCGAACCTTCGACCGACGCCTTAGAAGGGCGTTGCTCTATCCAGCTGAGCTATGGGCGCATCGAAAACTTCATAGTTTACCAATAAGCCAATCTATTATAATAGAATAGTTACCTGCTTTTCAGCATTTAACTTGTGACTGTATAGGATATACCCAAACCAATCATTACCATTCTTTATAAATGAGAAAGTGGTCGGCGATGCAGGATTTGAACCTGCGACCCCTTGGACCCAAACCAAGTGCGCTACCAAACTGCGCTAATCGCCGATGCTTACTATTGTTAGCGAGTGACCTCGTTGACAACGGGGTGCATAATAGTGATTTGACCGTGTCAGGTCAAACCTTTTTTTAAGAAAATAAATCAATCGGTCATTTTTAGTTCATAATGGTCAAATATTGTGACGATCAGCTAAAATTTCAACTGTTTTATATAATTAGCGGCTATATCAGAAAAGCAACTTGGCGCATTAGCGCTTTTCTGCGAAAATAGTAAGCATATTAAAAACGAGTAATAAAGAACGTGTTCTTTATTAGCATTATATTACCCCTATTTCTATATGCATTCGTTTTTTTAAAGTATCGGTATTAAGTTAACTAACCCCAATTAAAGGTCACCCATGACGGCAAACATCATCGATGGTAAGGCAATAGCTAAACAAGTACGCAGTGCAGTAGCACAAAGAGTAAGTGAACGTGTTGCAAACGGTTTGCGCGCACCTGGACTTGCAGTTGTACTTGTAGGGCAAGATCCTGCAAGCCAAGTTTATGTAGGTTCAAAACGTAAAGCCTGTGAAGAAGTTGGCTTTATTTCTAAATCATTTGATTTACCAGCAGATACAAACGAGCAAGCATTATTAGATTTAATTGATGAACTCAATAACGATGCACAAGTTGATGGTATTTTAGTACAACTTCCTCTTCCTGCTGGTCTTGATGTTGAAAGAATCCTTGAGCATATCACTCCACTCAAAGATGTTGACGGCTTTCATCCTTATAACATTGGCCGTTTAGCACAGCGTATGCCTGCTCTTCGCCCATGTACGCCAAAAGGTATTATTACACTGCTTGATTCGACCGGTGTAAAATACAAAGGCATGCATGCAGTTGTTGTTGGCGCTTCAAATATTGTTGGTCGTCCTATGGCATTGGAACTATTACTTGCAGGTTGTACAACCACTGTGTGTCATAAATTTACGCAAGATTTAGAAACTCATGTACGCCGTGCTGATCTGTTAGTTGTGGCAGTTGGTAAACCTGAGTTTATTCCTGGGGATTGGGTTAAAGAAGGTGCAATTGTGATCGATGTAGGCATTAATCGTTTAGATAGCGGCAAATTAGTCGGTGACGTACAGTATGAGATCGCTGAACAAAAAGCACATTTCATCACGCCAGTACCTGGCGGCGTAGGCCCAATGACAGTAGCAAGCTTGATTGAAAATACCCTTGAAGCCTGTGAAAAATACCATAGCTAATTAGCCTATAACGTCGCATCAAGAATTAACAAGGGTTGCTGTTTAGCAACCCTTTGTTGTTATTTATGAGGCTATTTTAGCTGAGCGCTGGCGCCGTGTTAGCTTTAACAATTGCGGCAGCACAGAGAAGAAAATCATTAAAACCATAATCGTATATTGCCAAACTTGATAGTGCTCACTTAGTAATACCACGGCGCAAATAATACCTGCGATCGGATTAGCAATCGTACCGAAAGTAAACTCAACCACCGTCATCCGGCCAAGTAACCAAACATACAAGATATACGCAAGCGCTGTATTTGGCACAATTAACCAAAATAATGCAAGCCACTGTATTGAACTGACACCATTAGCAAGTACTTGATATTGTTGTGGATCAAAGTAAATAGCTTGAGTCATTGCGACTAATGATAACAATGATCCGCCAATGATCAGCTGCCATGTTAATACCGTCCACCAATGAGTGTGGCTAGACATTTTTTGCACTAAAGTACTACCAACAACAATTGTTAACAACGCACCAATTAAAGCGAATACTCCTAAGGCATTAATCGTGACATGCTGGGGATCAAATAATCGCCAAGCCAAAATCACTAATACAAGTGCGCACACCGATTGCAAAAACGCTGGACGCTGCTTTTTAAAAACCCACGCATAAATCAACGCAACCACAGGCACAGAGACCATACCAACACCGGCAATTGCCGCTGGTAAATTAACCGCCATAATAAAAATAAAACTAAAAAACAGGGCAATATTAACCACAGCTAATAATACTAAACCGCGCCACTGTTTTGCTTTAGGCCATGATGGTTTAAGCACAAATAACAGTAAACCCGCAGGTAATGCTCGCAACGCGCCAAGTAATATTGGCGGCCAATCTGGGGTGGCATATTTAGTGACCGCATAGGTGGTGCCCCATAAAAAAGCAGGGATCATGGCAAGAAAAATATTCATTTCATTCCTTTCAAAATAACTAAGAAACGCAAAGGTAAAACCTAAGGTTAAGTTGAGGTCAAGCTAGAAAAAATAAAAAGGCCGCCAAATTGGCAACCCTTTGTAATACTTACTAATACAATACTTACTAAAATATGTCTTATTCAGCAATGCCTATTTGACTGGCACTAGTAAGGTAATTAATTACGCTTTACGCCATGTAGTTTTACCTGCAGAGTCTTCCAGTATTACTCCAAGTGCATTTAAAGCATCACGCGCTTCATCGGCCGCAGCCCAATCTTTACCCGCGCGCGCTTCATTACGCTTAACTATTAACGCTTCTATTTGGGCAACTTCGTCATCTGCTTGGCCACCTTGTAAAAATGCCTCTGGTGCTTGTTGAGCAACCCCTAACACTTCCCCAAGACTACGCAGTACAAATGCTAACTTACCCGCTTGCTCAGCATCAACGTCTTTTACACGGTTTAGCTCTTTGGCTAATTCAAATAACACCGGTAATGCTTCTGGTGTATTAAAGTCGTCATCCATTGCTTTTCTAAATTTAGCCACATGTTCATTTGTTGCTAAATCACAACTGATAGGCTCAACACCACGAAGTGCCGTATAAATACGCTCAAGCGACGAACGTGCTTGATCTAAGTTCTCTTGCGAGTAATTTAACTGGCTGCGGTAATGACCAGAAATTAAAAAATAACGAACCGATTCAGCATCATATTCTTTAAGTACATCACGAACAGTAAAGAAGTTGTCTAATGATTTTGACATCTTCTCTTTATTTACTTGTACCATCCCCGTATGGATCCAGGTATTGACGTACTTGCCGTTATTTGCACAGCATGATTGCGCAATCTCATTTTCATGGTGTGGAAACTGTAAATCTGAACCACCGCCATGAATATCAAAATGCTCACCTAAATGCTTTGAGCTCATTGCCGAACATTCAATATGCCAACCTGGACGACCTTCGCCCCACGGTGATGTCCATGATGGTTCACCCGCTTTGGCTTTTTTCCATAACACAAAATCAAGTGGATCATCTTTATCTTGTGCTACTTCAACACGCGAACCGGCTTGTAGCATAGTTAAATCTTGCTGTGACAATGCACCGTATTGCTCAAACGTTGAGACGTCAAATAAAACATCGCCGTCGGCTGCAACATAGGCGTGGCCTTTAGTAACTAGTCGTTCAACCATTTCGATAATTTCGTCCATATGACCTGTGACTGTAGGTTCAATGTCTGGACGTAACATGTTTAGACTATCAAAATCTTCATGCATTGCTTTTGTCATACGCACAGTTAAGTCGTTAATCGCTTCGCCATTTTCATTCGCACGCTTAATGATTTTGTCATCAACATCGGTGATATTGCGCACATACTTTAAATCATAACCAATGTGACGAAGATAACGTACGATCACGTCAAAGCTAACAAATGTGCGGGCATGACCAATATGACAATAATCATAAATGGTGATACCACACACATACATGTCGATCTTGCCGTCGACCATAGGTTTAAATTGCTCTTTTTGACGCGTGAGTGTGTTG
The DNA here is from genome assembly GCF_014164295.1 of Pseudoalteromonas sp. SG43-7. NCBI lineage: Bacteria > Pseudomonadati > Pseudomonadota > Gammaproteobacteria > Alteromonadales > Pseudoalteromonadaceae > Pseudoalteromonas > Pseudoalteromonas sp. SG43-7. The sequence continues at coordinate 7,821 of NZ_JACJEY010000082.1, read as the reverse complement.
TATATATTTACCATTTATTTTAAGTCCTTGACTATTTACTTGAATCGCTATGTTAACACTTGAAAAGCCCCTGCTCTAGCGCTTTATCAATTGAATAAGCACTTTGTTAATCTTAGCTAACTAAGATAAAATAGCGGCAAATAAATCAGCTAATAGGAAACCACATGGTTGTTCTACACACAAATTTTGGTGATATCACCATTAACATGCACAAAGAAGATGCGCCAAACACAGTTAAAAACTTTTTACAGTATGCTAACGCAGGCTTTTACGACGGCACTATTTTTCACCGTGTGATTGATGGTTTCATGGTACAAGGCGGTGGTTTTGAACCAGGTATGACACAAAAAGAAGTGCATGATCCTATTCAAAATGAAGCAAACAATGGCCTTTCTAATAAGGTTGGTACACTTGCTATGGCACGTACTCCTGATCCACATTCAGCAACAGCACAGTTTTTCATTAACGTGAATAACAATGACTTCTTAAACTTCAGCAGCGAAACATCTCAAGGCTGGGGTTACTGTGTATTTGCTGAAGTTGTTGAAGGCATGGACGTAGTAGAAAAAATTAAAGCCGTTGCTACAGGTAGCACAGGCTTTCATCAAGACGTACCTCTTGATGACGTTATCATCACAAGCGTAACTGTAAACTAATAGTACGCTTACCCACGTAACGTGGCGTTTTAGCGGGTATTTATGCTATACGTATATGCCCGCTTTATTTATTTTTAAAAGACTTACCTATGACTCGCCAAACCTACTTTATTGCCGACCTCCATTTAAGTGAAAATCGCCCAGATATCAGTGCAGCTTTTTATCAGTTTTTAAATACGCATATTATTAATAAGGATGTAGACGCGCTATATATACTTGGTGACTTTTTTGAAGTATGGGTTGGTGATGACTATGTAACTGCACTCTCAACTGAAGTTGCAAAGCATTTAAAAGTAGTGAGTGATAACGGCACCCCAGTATATTTTGTGCATGGCAATCGTGATTTCATTATGCGCGATAAATACGCCAAACAAGCAGGAATGACTTTATTACCCGAACAGCTGGTAATTGACTTATATGGCACTCCCACTGTCATTTTGCATGGCGATGAAATGTGCACACAAGATATTGAATATCAAAAGTTTCGTAAAAAAGGCCGCAGTTGGTGGTGGCCAAGATTAATGCTTGCTATGCCACTTTGGTATCGTCGTAAAGTTGCGCAAAATGCCAGAGAAAAATCAAAGCAAAATCAAACCGGTAAAGCGCTTGAAATATTAGATGTTACTGAACAAGCGGTACTAGCAACATTTGCAAAACACCAAGTAAAACATATGATCCATGGCCATACCCATCGCCCTAATGTGCATCATTATGAAGTAGATAAGCAAACACTCACTCGCACAGTGCTGGGTGATTGGTATACTCAAGGCTCTTATTTAGTTGTTACCGCACAGACACAAGAACTAGTGAGTGAACCATTCGCACAAATATAAAATATTGTCTACGCTTACGATATTGATCGTTTTTAGTACTGGTCGTAATGCTTAAATTATTTTTCATACTTATTTGTTTATTTTACGCAGGCCATACATACAGCCAAGATAAATGGCTTTTTGTTACCGAGCCTTTTCCCCCGTATTTTTCAGAGCAACTGCCGCAACAAGGTTGGTTAGCTGATATTATTATTACTGCATTAGCAAGCCAAGATATTGAAGCTAGCATTGAGTTTACAACTTGGGCTCGTGCACTAAGATTACTTGAAAAAAATAAGCGAACAGCTCTTTTAGGGGCTTATTATAGCGCCGAGCGAGAAAAAACATTCCACTATTCACGACCATTAGCAAAGTCATTTACTGGATTATTTAAACGAAAAAGTAGCAAAATAAATTACGATGGCAGTTTAACGTCATTACAGCCATACAGCATAAGTAAAGGTAGTAATTATATAGTTAGCGAGGGTTTTAGTAGTGAACATAATTTAGCTATTACAGCGACTAATGACTTGATCAGCAGCTTACGCGTGTTACAGCTTGGCCGCGTTGATTTAGTAGCTGGTACCAAAGAAGTCGGTGAGTACTGGTTAAACAATCATCCACAATTACAAACAGGACAGTCAATCGTATATATCCCTCCTCATTTAGCGTCCCACTACCTATATATTATTTTTTCCAAATCTGCTGTGCAAAGTAAGCAACAATTAATACAATTAGAAAACGGTTTCAACACCATTGTAAATAATGGTGAGGCCGCACAAGTTCTCCTACGCCATGGCTTTTCAGAAGCTAAGACTGAGCAATACCTACAATTTTTAAAACGTTAAAACACAAATGCTTATATGACTATCACTCCAAGCAACGAATTCTGCATCTTAAGATAGTTTGGGTATAGTAATAGTAAACTCAGTTTTAAAGCGCTCTGTAGAGTGTGGATTGGACTGTAATTTAATTTCCCCCTGCAAAATGTGTGTAACCCATTGGTGCACCATATATAAGCCAAGCCCAGTATTGCCAATACCACGAGCTGAGGTGTAAAAAGGCTCAAAGATGTACTGTTGAGACTCTGCTTTAATCCCAACACCGCTATCTGAAATGGTTAATTTAATGGATTGACTAGCAGCTTGTGCTATTTTTATCTCAATTTCACCGACTTGATTTTTGGCAAACCCGTGGGTTAGTGCGTTCATTATCAGGTTTTCTAGCACTTGGGAAATAATTCCTGGTCGGCTTTTTATATCTTGGTCAGTATCAACTAAGGTTTTCACTTTTACGTTTGAGTTTTTTAATCTTGAATTAAGGGAGATCAGTAAATCTTCAGTTATTTTTCTTATATTACATGTGATGACATCATCATTATGACGGTCTATCGCCATTTTTTTAAAACTTTTAACTAATACCGCTGCCTTATTTAAATTAATTTTAGCTAACCCTAAATTTTCCTCAATGCTCTGTGTGCTTTTATCTAATTGCGATTTAGTTAATCCGGTTTTTATCGCGTCACTCAACTTATTAATAACCACATTCGCGTTAGATACTGAGATAATAGCACCGCCAATGGGTGTATTCATCTCATGAGCAACCCCCGCCACCAACAACCCTAAAGACGATAGTTTTCGAGCTTCGAGTAAGCTTGTTTGTAATTGCTGCTGCTGCCTTATAGTTAAATCGAGCTGTTTGTTGACGCTATCTAACTCTACTTTTTCACGCTGTAGTTTATAAGATAAAGTAATTAGTTGCTGTTGGAATAAATATTCACGGTAACTAAAACCAAAACCGCAAATACATAAAACAACACTACACAGAGCAGCATATTGAAAAGCAGTCATTTTTGCATTATACAGCAGCTCTTTAGGGCTACCGATAAGTATAATAATCTCTTTATCTGAATCTGCGGTTCTTTGTGTTGATTCACGTAGTGAAACAATAGAGAATCGCCTGAAAGTATATAAACTGTCATGAAAAATACGTGAGGTGCTTTGTACGTCATGTTCAATGATGTGTTGCCAAAGCGCTGGAGAGTTATTTGCTAGCGAGTTATTAACTTGATTATACATAAACCCAAACTGTAATGCGGGATCCTTATTATACAACCAATAACCATCATGATTTAGAATATTTACTTGGGTGTTTTTTTCATCATATTGTCGAATATTACTAAATAAATAATCCAGATTAAAATTCACTACTAACAAGCCATCTATTAAATAATCACCACCTTGCGTTCTGTAAGTCACCCTAATTGTTGGCTCATGCGGGACAACAACTTTTCCACGCTCAATATTTAAATCAATTTCTGAAATAAATGTATTCGGTGGTGCAACTAACATCCCTTCTTTAAAGTAATAACGATTTTGCTTATTTTGTAATTGTGATACCTCAACAATTTCGCTTTTTTTATTGCTGAAATTAATTCTATAACGTTCTTTACCACTGCGTTCAAGCCAACGTATTTGTGAGATATTGGTTGATACAGAAGCAAAATTTAAAAAATAATCATTTATGAGCTTGTCGCTTTGTTGAGCGCTCAATGTATTTAAACCTGTATTACTTTTTAATACTTGGCCATTTGCTAACAGCTGAGTGAGTTTTTTAATACTGCTTAGCTCTTTAGATAAATCAGTACTCACAAGCACTAGTTTTTCATCTTGGCGCTCTTTTATTATGGTTACTTTTGACTGATAAACTTGCTCGTATACCAGCCAGCCAATTAATATCGCAACAAATAAAATAAACAGCGACTTTATGAGTACGCCTTTTTTGTCGCTATAAAATGAGTTACTTTTTTTAGTCATTTACATTATCAAACTGTGCTAACCAGATCAGTAAATCATCATAAAATAATGGTTTTGCAAAAAAGTAACCTTGGGCCATTTCACAACCTGCTTGTTTTAACCATTGCACCTCAAATTCGTTTTCAACACCCTCAGCAATAACTTTAAAATCAAATTGCTTTGCGAGACTGATGATCATTTTTATCATGTATTGATTATTTATATTATGCTCAAGGTTGCTGACAAAGTAGCGATCAATTTTTATCGCATTCGACGGTATTTCATTTATATGTGCTAACGATGAATAACCCGTACCAAAGTCATCAATACTCACTTTAATACCCAATGCCATAAATCGTGATAAAGCCTCTTTAATAAAGTTGTAATTACTGATCGCTTGGGTTTCTGTCACTTCAAGTTCCAGCATCGAGGGAGATACTTTATATTCCTCAATCCGACTTTTGATAGACTCAAAGTAAGAAGGATCGATCAAGTCATAAGATGATGCGTTAAACGCAATAGGTAAATTTATACCACATTTTTTAAGTTGATTAATTATTTGTAGTATTTTTTCAAAAATAACATTATCTAGCTCATTAATTAAACCAGCTGTTTCAGCAAGTTCTATAAACTCTTCAGGATTTACAAAGCTGCCATCAGCTAACTGCCATCTAGCTAGCGCTTCAAAACCAATTGGTTTTAATGTTTTCAAGCACATTTTTGGTTGCAAAGCGACACGCAATTCTTTGGTACTAATAGCCGTTCTCAAGCGCGCCATTAACTCATAGCGCCTTGTTATTGCCACTGTTTTCTCATCGGTATGCAAAATAAACTTCGCTTGAGTTACTTGCATGTAATTTAAACTCGACTCTGCCAGTCTAATTACTTTTTCGGGAGTAATATTTGATGCGCAACTTAGCTTTAACTCCAACACTCTTACGTCAATAAATTGCTTAACATTTTCAATTTCGTACTTTTGTTTATTATGAAAACGCGCAATATCATCTGTAATATCAAAATCAACATTAATGAGCATGCCAAAGCTACTATTACTAATAATCGCAATTCTGGGGTCATATATTGAAAAAACATCTACAATACTTTTATGAACGAGTTTTATGATTTTTCTACAAAAATCATAACCAAAGGTAAATGCTTTTTCATCAAACTGATAAATATCAAAAATAATTAAACGCATTTTGGATTTTTCATATACGTTCATATTTTTAATTTCGCGAGTTAACCAGTTTCTATTCTGTAAGTTTAATGAAACATCGGTATAGGCAAGCTCGGTTAATCTATTTAATAATGAAATATTAGCAAATCCGCTACTGACGTTTTCACTAAATACTTTCAATAAATATTCGTTTTCTTCACTAATGGGATTATCTGATTTTACCAAGGTAATATAGTGCGTGCCTTCAGCAATGGTTGCTGGGAAGAAGAAGATACTATGCTGATTTGAAAACACATGACGTTTCTCTTGAATCGCTAGCTGGAAGTCATCGTACATATCGGCCAGTAAATTGCTATCTACTTTTTGTCCTTTCATACCATTAAAGCAGCCGTTGGTAGTGAGGATCATTGCATTGTCGCCTTTATCAAGGTTGCTTGAACAAAGGATCCCGCCTCCCTCGGATATTTTTAAAATATTGCTTAGTTCTTGCAGCACGGCAGCTGAGTATGAGCCCATATCATGTTTGCTATTAATGCTCCTTGATGCATCAAGCACAAGTTGCAAACCTTGTTTAGCGGCTGTTATTTGCGAAATATATTGCCAAGTTCGCATATTACTATTAACGATTGATTCAAGCTTTTGCGCAGAAATGTCAGACTTATTCCAGTACTCATCAATATCGAGCATTTTCATCACATCGGTTTCAGGGGCTAAACCGGGCTGCCCTGTTAGTAACACGATACGCATTTCAGCGTTGCCAATCACTTCTCTGATGGTATTTACCAAACGCAGTCCGGAGTCATCTTCTTCCATAACCACATCGATAAAAACAAGTGCTATATCTGGGTGCATACTTAAAGCAAGCGCAGCTTCTGGTACTGAGTTGGCCGCTAATAACTCATATTTGTAGCCTTCTTTGGCCTTTAATTCTTTTAAGCTATTAACTAATGCATGTTGATAATCGAGATCATCCTCAACGGTTAGAATTTTCCATACTTTAAGGTCAGTATTTACTGACTCTTCCTCAGCAGAAAATACAAATAATCCCTCTTTTTCATCCATATATACCCACCAAAATAATAATAGCAATGGCCTTTCATTTACAATGCATTGCAAAGCAATAAAATAACTGATAAATAAAAAAATTAACTTGCTTTAAATATTAGGTGAGAGTTTTTGATGTGTCTAATTTAAAAACACTTTTGATAATAAAGTATGTGCTACAGCATGGCTTGAAAGCTGCAGCACATGTTAGTGTTGGTTAAGCGCTTTTATTTACCGGCGTACCACTGTGAAACTTAAAATCGTCATCAAAAGATGTAATTAACTGCGCTTCAATTTCACCAAACTCTTTAACCCGCTCGGTAATATCAAAACCAGCAATTTCTTGGGCAAGAGTTAAATAGTCTTGATAGTGGCGTGCCTCAGAGCGCAATAACGAAATATAAAAATCACCTAAACGCTTATCTACATGGGGTGCAAGCGCGGCAAAACGCTCGCACGAACGAGCTTCGATGTAAGCACCGACTATGAGCTTATCGACCAGTGCATCTGGCTCAAAGGTTTTTACATGTCTTAGCATACCCTTAGCATAACGACACGGCGTAATACTTTGATACTCAATACCGTACTCATCCATGATCTCTAATACTTGATAAAAGTGGTGCAGCTCTTCTTTGATCAACATCACCATTTTATCAACCAAATCTTGCCCATAAGCTGAATCAGATTTTGGGATCACTGCTTTAGTCAGTTTGTTTTTAGCCGCAAGATCGCGCCAATTCCCTTCACGTTTGTATATCAGCGTTTCAAACGGCTTCAGCCACTCAAGCAAGGCATCGCTGCTTTGTTTATCCACGGCGTATTTACGAATTAAAAACATCGCAGATTGCGCGGCTTTAAGCTCACAGATGAGATGATCAATTAAAATAACCGCTAGGTTTTCTTTTTTAGTGGCTTCATCAATCCACCCTAAAGGGGTTTCACAACGTAAAAATTGCTTAATCGGTTCTAAAAGTTTGCTATGTGGCACGAAGGGAGTTGCTCATTAGTATCTGTCATTAAGAAAATGATTTTATCATGAAAAATGACTGATAATAAAACAAAGCTGGGGGTTTGATTAATTAAATAACCCGAACTCTAGTTAAATATATCCCCGCTGATTTTTTTGCTTTCGTCTCTCATTGGTGTTTCTTGACAAGACCCCATTACTGAACCATAACTTAATACAAGCTGTATAAAAATAAAACAGCGAACTAATACCAATCGACTTAAATATTTAACCATTCTAGCGAGCTAAATAAAGCGCTAACTGCGTTATAATTTTTTCAAGTAGAACAACTACATGTCAAAATTTACGCCTTGTTATCACTGTATTTATC
>NZ_JACJEY010000081.1:0-12793 GCF_014164295.1 Pseudoalteromonas sp. SG43-7 | reverse complement strand
ACCGACGAACTTACTTGCTTCATCCTATGTATTAACTCGCTCTAATTCGAGCTGAAGTAATTATGGCTTAAAAAGTTAGGCAAGGATCAGTGTGTTTAACTTGACAGTGGGAGTCATACCAACGCTTTGCTAAGGGGCAATTGACTGTTGGCTAAACTTGCGCGAAGCGCCAAGCCAACTGTTAATTGTCCCAGTGAGTTTACGAACGAACTTGAGCAACTTGTTATAAGCCATTAGTTGCCACTCTTTGCCCGCAATGGATACAAACAATTGAACCAGAAAACCAGCGCCAAACAACTTTATCCCAGCTACCACTTGATGCTGGATGAGGCTTTTTAAAACCTTGAACAGTTAAACATTTATCGCAATGTGGGCAACGGTTAAAAAATGCCAAAACAATATGAATTAAAACTGTGCAAAAGAATGCCCCAAACAAATAAACTAAATGACTAGCACTAGCGTTAGGTTCAGAAAACATTTTCCCATAAGCCAGAGATACAAAGAAAACTATTAAAAGTGTCCACGCTGCAAACACGCTTAACACATCAAGTTTTCCAATTATCGATTTCATCACCGAACTTCCTTTGGCTTATAACAGCTTATTCAAAGGATCTAAACCCACAAGTTGCAGACAGAAAATCCTTCGAGTTTTTTAATACTTTCAGTCTAACTCTGTATCTAAATGTAAATCAAGGGATTTATATTTGTTGTTTTTTTGTTGTTGTAAAATACAAGAAATAATCCCGCGAGTTGTTGAAAAAAAACCAAACACAAATACTGTTTATATATACAGCAATGACTGGAGCAGATCATGGCTTCTGTATTTTTAGAATCCATCCGTGACTTTATGACAACGCGTCGTTATGCCAAGCGCACTATAGACACTTATCAATATTGGATAAAATTTTATATTTTATACCATGCTAAAAAACATCCAGCGCAATTGGCAGAGTCGGAGGTTGAGCAATTCTTATCTTATTTAAGTAATCAGCGTAATGTTGCAATGAAAACTCAGGCAACGGCTTTAAATGCTTTGGTATTTTTATACCGTCATATTATTAATCGACCGTTATCACTTGAGATGAATTTTAATAAATCACTCGTGCCACCTAAATTACCTGTAGTACTGACCCGTGAAGAAATGCAGCGTTTATTATTGGCAATGGATCCAAAGTATAAACTTATCGCTCAGTTACTTTACGGTAGTGGTCTACGTTTAATGGAAGCTGTAAGGCTACGGGTAAAAGATGTCGATTATGACTATGTCTCATTAATGATTTGGCAGGGCAAAGGCAATAAAAACCGCAGAGTAACATTAGCACTCGAACTACTGCCGTTGTTGCGCAGCCAAAGTCACTTGGTAAATGACTACTGGCAACGAGACAAACAAGCAACAGACTATGCCGGTGTCTGGCTTGCGAATGCACTAGCTAGAAAATACCCAGCGGCTCCTTATGAAATGAGCTGGCAATATTTGTTTCCTTCTGCCAAGTTAAGCATGGACCCAGAAAGTAAAAAGCTGCGACGCCACCATATTGATGAAACAACGGTTCGTAAAGCAATTAAGCTGGCAGCAAAGCTGGCAAAAATTCAAAAAAATGTTACCTGCCATACACTACGGCACTCGTTCGCTACCCACTTACTTGAATCCGGTGCAGACATACGCACCGTGCAAGAACAACTCGGCCATAGCGATGTTCGCACCACGCAAATTTATACGCATGTACTTAAAAGTGGTGCCAGTGGCGTAAAAAGCCCGTTGTCGCAGCTACTTTAGGTTCTTATTATCTATTGGAATATCGCGTTTGGGGAATACAAAAAACCCGATAATAATCTTATGTGGAATTGCTGCTGTTAGAAGGGTAAAAAAATAGACCGCAGAGCACTCCCTGATGGTTTAGCTAGGGATATATATCAGCTGCCTGATCAGTCTCACGAGCGAGTCACTCAACAGGACAATGCTTATTTGTAAGCTCCTTGCTTTATATGAATTTTTCTAAAACGCAGCGTCTCTTAACCCTTAATCTTTTTGTGAATAATTGTCTTAACTTTCTAATTTAAATTTTTACGCACACAAAAACGGCATTGCCAGAGCTTTCACCCCATGGGGTTATTTTTTCGTAGTCATGTTCAAACACATGTATTTCAAAATAAGGTTTTAGGGCTTCTTTTAACTGGGCAAAACTAACAGCGACCATTGGGTGCTCGTCGTGCCATATGAATGTTTCGTCTGCTGTTGCTTTATTTATACTGAGCTTTAATGACTGTTTTTCGCCACTGCCACTGTAATTCCAACCAGAGCGGAATGTGAATAGGCTGCCCGCGTTTTCAGCGCTATGCTCTACAAATGAATCGTTATCGATGTGATTTTTATCAACAACGTTAAAGCAAAATATACCACCGGCTTTTAGTGCATGGTGTACGCTTTTAATACAGTCTGTTAATTTATTAATGCCATCGCAGTAATGGATTGAATACAAAAAGCAGGTAATTAAATCAACTTGCTCAGGGATCACAAACTCACTCATATTCTGCAATGAAAATTGCGCTTCTGGGCAACGAATGGTTGCTCTATCTAGCATGGGTTGATTTATATCAAGCCCACTACTTTGATAACCATAATCAATAAAATGACGAACATGTGGGCCCGTGCCGCACGCTAAATCAAGATGCGTATTTCCCTTATTACCAAATATTTGCTGTAGCCTATGAATAAAATAACTTTGGGCTTGATAATCTATATCTGCGCACATTAAGTCATAGTAATCAGAAAGGTCTGTGTATAGAGCGTTCGCGGACATATTAGGCCTAATTATTTGTAGGAGGGTACGTTAAGCCGGGCATAATAAACTAATTATCACCATTAACGAAGCAGATATGAAAGTAAGAGGTTTGTTGGGTTTTGTTTTACTCAACCCAACGTTCAATTTAAATGGCAAATTACTTAAAGCTTACCACTGAGCTTTACTTTAGTTTATCCCTAAATACTTATGTACTTGCACTGATAAGCGCCAGTTTTTTTCAATACAGGTTTCAATTGCCAACTTAGTTGCAGAGACTTTTTGGCTAATTGGTTGCAGGTAAACAAGCTTGGGGGTAACGCCTGTTTTTGCAAATAACTCTTCAAGCTCTACAACGTGTTTTTGCATCGCGATTGGGTGTTTTATTTCATCGGCGCGTTGCATGGCTGAAGTAAGTACGTCGTAGCCGCCACGCATATTAATTTTCGGTGATACCGTCACCCACGTTTGTGCTGGGGCTAAAATCTCAAAAGTGCCGCTGGTTTCTATTTGTGTGCTGTAGCCGTTAGCATGAAGTAATTCGCACACCGGGTTTAAGTCGTACATGCATGGCTCACCGCCGGTGATCACTACATGCTTGGCACGATAAGCACGATCGACAAACAAGTTAAATATTTGCTCAGCTGATGCGTCCGCCCAGTGATCTGAATCAGCCTTTTTCTCAACCGTGTCGTCCAGTGATACTTTATACACATTATCAACTTCCCACGTTTGCTTAGTGTCACACCAAGCGCAACCTACGGGGCAGCCTTGTAAACGTAAAAATATTGAAGGCGTGCCGGTAAAGCTCGCTTCGCCTTGAATGGTTTCAAATATTTCATTAATTTTGTACAAAAGAGTCTCACTCACTACTTGGCATTAATTACGAGCATAAACATAGTTTAAAAAATCAAAAAACACGGTCGGAAATTGTTATTTATGCCCCAGGCGTGTAGTATATCGCGCCCTGATATAAACCTCTATTAAAACTAAGAGCAAAACAGTTATGACGCAAAAAGTAGTTGTGATTTACTCCGGCGGTATGGATTCATTTACCGTATTAAATAAAGCCCTGCAGCAAGGCCGCGAGGTATATGCCCTGTCATTTGACTATGGTCAGCGTCATGTAAAAGAGCTTAAAGTTGCAGCCAGTGTGTGTGAAAAGCTTGGCGTACCGCATAAGATAGTTGATATTTCTGCGATCAATCAGTTAATTGGTGGCTCATCGTTAACTGATGATATTGATGTCCCAGAAGGCCACTACGAAGCCGAAAACATGAAAAGCACCATAGTGCCTAATCGCAACATGATTTTGCTGTCACTGGCTGTGGGTTACGCTGTATCACTCAAAGCAAGCCAAGTGTATTACGGTGCTCACTCTGGGGATCATGCTATTTACCCTGATTGCCGTCCTGAATTTGTGCAAAAGATGGATGATTTATGTCGTATTGCTAACTACGACGCCGTGGAAATTTTCAGCCCGTATTTAAATGACACCAAAATTGACATTCTTACTGATGGTTTAAAAATGGGCTTGGACTACAGCCAAACGTGGACTTGCTATAATGGCCGTGAAAAAGCCTGTGGTAAATGTGGTGCCTGCCAAGAGCGCTTAGAGGCATTTAGCCTTAATAACATTACTGATCCAATCGAGTACGAATAACCCACATTAAAAAAGGCTATCATCGCGATAGCCTTTTTATTATTAACTGAGATAAGTTTACAGCCAACGTTTTACCCGAGACTTGTAATCGCTGTACCCTTGACCAAATATTTTTAATAGAGCCCGCTCCTCTGGAATAATTTGAAACCAAGTTAAGTAACAAATAAAGCCCAGCACACACAATAACGCCCACAGTGATGTTAACCACACTCCCCAACCTGCCAGTATAAAAGCAAAACCAACATACATTGGATTACGTGAAATTTTGTACACACCCGTGGTAACCAGTGCTGACGCTTGATCTGGTTTACTTGGGTTTACAGTGGTTTTTGCTAAGCGAAAACTAACTACCCCTGCAATACAAAAAATACAGCCTATGGTGAGTAAAATAACCGCTACATAAAAAATAAATGTGGTGAAATCAATCACACTGTAGTGGGCAATTACCGCCATCAGCACAGCAAAAAAAAGCACTATAATAATCGGAGGGATTTTATTATTTAGCATAGTAACTCACTGTTGTCGTTAAAATTAGTTAATGCTGCAATTAAACACTCATCACACTGTATCACTGATGAATATACTGCAGAGGGTCATGTTGATACAAATAAAGTTACAATTGTCAGCTTCATCATTTGCGCATTCTGGTTATACTTTACACACTATATAAAATAATAAGGAATACACCATGTCAGGAACTACTATGGTAGTCATGATCGTATTTATCTCTGTTGGGTTTGGGGTAATGTACGATATGTATAAAAAACATTTAGAGTTTAAACACCGTACACTCACCGATAACAAAGAGTCGAATAATCAAATTGCTGCTGTTACTACTGAAATGCTTGCGTTAAAAGAGCGTGTACAAACATTAGAAGCTATCGTGACTGATCCAAGTTACAGCGTAAAACAAGAAATCAATAAACTGTAAATTTGCCGCGTTTAAAGCGCTTGCAAGTAATCTGGATATAAATGCGCGTTTTCTGGCTGCTCAATTCCATGAGCGGCTAAAAACCCACAGATCACTTGCCCGCATCCTTGTGGAGCACGAGAGCTGTCAATTTCAAAATTTAATTGATCGGCATGTTGTTTGCCAAGTTCGCATAATTGCAACGCATGCTGCGAACGCAACACAATACTCAATGCCCCGATTTGCTCTACGTTAACGTTTTTACTAAAGCGAGCAAAACCTGCATATTTAAATTGCTCATTCACATAATCATTACTGATCGCTACCAACGCGGTCATCAAGCCATGCAAAAAAGCATTTGCAGATGTATCTGCGGCTAAAAAAATCACTGTTTTTGCGTTAAATTCGCTTAACTGACAGTCAGTACAATTGAGTCGCAGAGTGTAAAGTATGTGCTCATCGGCAATTTTTTGTTGTGCAATTAAAGTCAGTGCGGCTCCAGCAAATAAACATCTAGCAAGTAACTTTATGACACTTTGCGGTTGATGATCAGCAGCCATGGTTAATTGCGGGTTTTGTGCTAATAAAGGTAAATCATGATGGTTATTAAACGGCGTGCTGCTGCCCTGCTCACTATTGAGTTGAAATAGTTCTCTTACTTCGTGTTCACGGGCTATTTTTAACGCTAAAAAAGCGGTTTGGATCAATTCCGAGGTAGGTAAGTTTTCTTCCACAAACCAGCGCCGGCCAAATAATAACTTTTTTGCCTTGGCCTTGGTGCTGCGGTAATTATCTGGACTAAGAATGGCCACTTGTAAATAAATTTGCTCATTCTGCTTTGCGGCGAGCACCCGAAAGTGAGTTGAAAACTCAATTTTATCAAGGGTTTCGTTCACGCTTTCGAGGGTATGTTGATAACGTAAAAAATGTTGCGGCACTACCCAACTCGCGTTGCTCAATTGCACGATGGGTGCATAAGCAATTGGCTGCTCACAATTATATAGCAGCTCATTATGAGTATATTTGACTGATGTAAAGTGGTTATTTTTATCTGACATAACTAAACCAAGTAAACTCGCTAACACAAAGCGCTGAAGATGAGTTATTTACGCTGTAACGCTAGTCGATAGATCACAGTGCTGCGTTTAATTTAGCGATATTTTTTGATAATCATCGAGCACATGTTGAAAATATGTACGGTCTTTGTTCAACATCCGAGTATAGTGCGCAACTAATTGTTGCAGATACAATTCGTGCATTTGCTCAGCATTGTCCCACATCTGACTACCAGTAACACTCAACGCAGTATTACTGGTAAAACTTAGCTGTATCACTTCGTAAAAACGGTTGTTTTCTTGCACCAGTTGTTCTTTGATAAGTCCTAAACCTAACGCCTGTAAACCTTGTCGTAAGGTATAGGTATGATGCACCGGACAAACAATAAAACTGAGTTGTTCACGAAGCTTTTCAGGGCAATTAGCAACCATTTTTTGTACTAGCCTCAGCAGTAATTCTCCACCGACTCCGGCGATAATGATCAGCTGTTTGGCTGATGGCTGCAGCTCAATTGTAGCTACATCCTGACATAATACTTGCCATTGGCAAGCTGCTTGCTGAGCACTAAAACGCGTAAGCGTGTGTTCAAGCTCGCCCATTAACGTAGGCACTATATCAACAAAGTTTATTTGCTTGGCGGCTGCCCGCTTTAAAAGCGCCATACCAAGCAAACCGTGGTCACAACAACAGTCCCAAATTACATCATACGGCGCGCAGATCAACGAATCGATTGCACTGAGGCGGCTACTTAGTTTCATTTAAAGCTAAACTTGAGCCGTTTTATAGATCAATGCTTTTAAGCTACGGTCGCTATCAACATCAACAAAACCATGGGTCGGCGCTAGGCGCTCTACAAATTCAATCGCACCTTGAGTGTGTTCGTCTATCAGCGCTTTAAATGACGCTTCACTTAGCTCTGGACTGTTAGCACATAACAGCAATTGAGTATGGTCATTGAGCAGTTCAGGTAAGCGGCGCAGCACTTTTTGATAATCTTTAGTTAAAATGAAACTGCCTTTTTGAAAGCTTGGCGGATCAACAATAATTAAATCAAAAGGGCCAGCCTTTTTAAGTTTACCAAACGACTTTAATATATCGTGCGGTAAAAAGCTCACACCGCGGTCAAAGCTATTAAGTTGATGATTTTGCTTACCGGTGCGCAGTACCCCTTTGTTCATATCCATATTGATCACACTATCGGCACCGCCACGCATTGCCGCAACCGAAAAACCACAGGTATATGAAAATAAATTCAATACCTTAGCGTGTTTACTATGGGCTTGAACAAACTCCCGTCCACGGCGCATATCCGGGAATATACCGGTATTTTGACGGCTCATTAAATCCACAAAAAACTTACACTCACCTTCTTTAACACTATGCGGGCTCGGTAGTTGACCAAATAACAGTTTATTTTCAGTTTGTTGTCCGGCGCGTTGTTGAAATACCAACGAGGTGATTAATTCTTTAGCGTGTTGTTGTGCCCATTGCCAAAGCTGCTCACTTAATTGCGTTAGCGTTTGTGAGTCAACTTCGTCGTACGACACTAAAAATAAACACGGCGGGTAAAAGTCGATATTTAGATGACTCAAATGCTCGGTAGTGTGACCGCGGCCATGAAACACACGACAAAGTTCATTGTCTGCTAAGGGCGCACTTTCAAGTGCTGTAATAAGGGGCGTAAAATTATGCATTTTTAATTAACTGTTGTTGTAATTCATGGATTTCATCACGAACGGATGCGGCTTTTTCAAATTCTAAATCACTTGCGTATGCATGCATTTTGGTTTCGAGTTGCTTAATTTGCACTGCGATCTCTTTTGCACTGAGCACTTGCTTACTTTGTTTTCGGATCAGCTGTAAATTATCTTGTGGCCCGGCTCGCTCACCAACATCCATAATGTCAGTAATTTTCTTCAATAAGGCTTGTGGTTCAAGGCCATGCTTAATATTGTAAGCGTGTTGAATATCGCGGCGACGCTGAGTTTCATCAATAGCTTTGGCCATTGATTTAGTGACTCGATCACCGTATAAAATTGCCCGACCATTTAAGTGACGAGCCGCACGACCAATGGTTTGAATTAATGCGCGAGCCGAACGTAAAAAGCCCTCTTTATCAGCATCAAGTATCGCAACTAGCGATACTTCTGGCATATCTAAACCTTCACGCAGTAAGTTAATGCCCACTAACACATCAAACACCCCAGCGCGAAAATCCCGAATAATTTCGACCCGTTCAACGGTATCGATATCCGAATGCAAGTAACGCACTTTTACATCATGTTCAGATAAGTAATCCGTTAAATCTTCAGCCATGCGCTTAGTAAGTGTGGTCACTAGCACACGTTCATCAATTGCTACGCGTTTATATATCTCTGACAATAAGTCATCAACTTGAGTTGCCACTGGGCGTACTTCAATTTGTGGATCTAGTAATCCTGTGGGGCGAATAACCTGCTCGGCAATATCATCTCCACAACGTTCAAGTTCAAAATCACCCGGGGTTGCTGATACATAAATTGTTTGCGGTGCTATGGCTTCAAATTCTTCAAAGCGTAGTGGCCGGTTATCCATCGCCGACGGCATACGAAAACCGTATTCCACGAGATTTTCTTTACGGCTACGATCGCCTTTATACATAGCGCCGATTTGCGATACCGTAACGTGAGATTCGTCAATAATCATTAACGCATCTTCAGGAAGATAATCAAGCAAGGTTGGCGGTGGATCGCCCGGCGTGCGGCCAGATAAATATCGGCTGTAGTTTTCGATGCCAGAGCAATAACCAAGCTCGGTCATCATTTCAATATCGTATTGTGTACGTTGTGCCACGCGTTGCTCTTCGACCAGTTTATTAGCACTGAGTAACTGCGCACGACGGTCTTTTAATTCAGCTTTAATATGCTCAACCGCATCAAGAATTTTATCTCTGGGTGTCACATAGTGCGTTTTAGGATAGATAGTTGCGCGGACTATGTGTTTTTCAACCGCGCCGGTAAGCGGGTCAAAAATACTTAGCCGTTCTATTTCGTCATCAAACATTTCTACACGCACTGCAAAAGTGTCTGACTCAGCAGGGAATATATCCACAACTTCACCGCGAACCCGATACGTACCGCGGCTAAAATCAATGTCATTTCGCGTATATTGAATTTCGGCTAGTCGGCGCAGCATATCGCGTTGATCAACTTTTTCGCCCACTTTTAACAACAGCATCATCTTCATGTATGATTTTGGATCGCCCAAACCATATATGGCTGATACTGATGCCACTATAATTGTATCCCTACGCTCTAATAGCGCTTTGGTAGCACTTAGGCGCATCTGCTCTATGTGTTCGTTTATCGAGGCATCTTTTTCAATAAAGGTATCGCTTGCAACAACATACGCTTCTGGCTGATAGTAATCATAATACGAAACAAAATATTCAACCGCGTTGTGCGGAAAAAACTCTTTCATTTCGCCATATAACTGCGCTGCTAAGGTTTTATTATGCGCCATAATGATCGTTGGGCGATTCAAATCATTGATAATATTAGCCATGGTAAATGTTTTACCAGTACCTGTTGCCCCTAATAATGTTTGATGAGCAAGTCCGGCTTCTAACCCTTCACATAACTGCGCAATCGCGGTGGGTTGATCCCCCGCAGGTTTAAATTTAGATACCAGTTGAAAATGGTCGCTCATGCTTGGCACTCCTGTACAGCTTGGTTACTGATCATATTCAGCTCTTTGATAAACCATTTATAAGCTATTATTGCAGTAAATAAATTACCCAGCGCTGCGCCGATCAGCAAGCCTGGTAAACCGGCATATAAATTACCGACATAAGCAAATGGAATATAAAAAATAAATAATCGGATCACACTTAGAATTAATGCATTCATTGGTTTGTGTAAGGCATTGAACGATGAATTAGACAAAATAATTATCCCTTGCAAACCGTAACTTAACGGCAAGGTAAAAATAAATAATTTGATCACATCGATAACCATCTGCTCTTTACCAAACAACTCACTGATCACTCCTGAAAATGCAATGAGCAGTAAATAAATAATAAACTGCCAAATCATCACAAATTTTAATGTTGTGGTGTACGCCTCTTTAACACGGTTAAGTTTACCAGCACCAAAGTTTTGACTAATAAACGGCGGTAACGTCATCGATAAAGCTAACACCACCAAACTGGCAATTGATTCAATACGACTGCCTACGCCAAAAGCAGCAACAGCCTCAGGTCCATGATGAGCAACCATGGCAATCATCACCGCCATTGCAACTGGTGTTAACATATTTGCACCTGCTGCTGGCAAACCAATTTTAAGAATTTTTCGAATAGAGCTTAATGGGGTTTGGTTATTTGCATTTAGGCTCAGCAAGCCTTTTTTTACTGCTAGCAAATATAAAATAATGACAACGGCTACCGACCATGCGATGACGCTGGCAATCGCAGCGCCTTTAATGCCAAATGCAGGAATTGGCCCAAAGCCAAAAATCAATATTGGGTCGAGCACGGCATTGATAAGTCCCGCTCCACCCATCACTATGCTAGGCGTTTTAGTGTCACCGCTGGCACGTAACACTGAGTTACCAACCATAGGGGTAATTAAAAATACACTGCCTAAAAACCACACACTCATATACTCATGGATCAGCGGCAACACTTGCTCCCCTGCTCCCAGCAATTTAAATATCGGGGAAATAAACAGATAACCAAATAGCGATAAACATATCACCATCACCACTGCAATTAATAATGCGATGCTGGCGTCAAAGCGTGCTTCTTCAATATTATTACTACCCAATGCCTTGGCAATAACCGCTGACGTACCGATACCCAAACCAATAGCTAGGCTGATCACGGTAAAGGTTACCGGAAAAGTAAAACTGACAGCCGCTAATGGCTCAGTTCCCAATAAGCTAATAAAAAATGTATCGACAATATTGAACATCATTAACGTGATCATGCCGAAAATCATCGGCACAGTCATTTTCTTCAAGGTCGGTACTATTGGATCGTTTAATAAATCGGGAGCTGAGTTGCTCTGCAAAGTTGCGCGCATGGGAATAAATAAACCTCTTTTATTAAGCGTGGTATTTTAAAGCATCAGGGCTTTTCAAGCCACGCATTTATCAAGTGATTATAAATTGATTACAAAAACGCCTAAAAAACCATAGAAAAGTGTTCTTTTTACGTGTTTAGCGACGATTTCACTTCGAACCTCTACTAAAAACAATAAAAATACATTTTTATAACCTTTATCACAAAAACATCGCGACTGGTGCTGCATTTTTACACAAAAATTGCGCTAATCGAATCGTTACGAATAAATTTACTCATCAACGAAGCTCTTTTCAGCTTATTTTTTCAAGTCATTGTTTTAAAATGAGATAAAAAAACTGTTTTAAATGCTTGATATCCTCACAGTGCCCTAAAAATATGGCTCTGCCAACGTTCTTAAAGTTTCATAAACAGAGTTATCCACAGAAACCGTGGATAACTCTTGCAAAGCCACGTTAATAAAGGCGTGCAAAGGGACGGCTTAAACACGCTAACGGCAATGTTGGCAAATACTAACTTTAGACAATTTGAGTTAAATAGCTCATAAAACATACTTAACCCCTGTACCAATGACCTGTCACATTTATTTAAACGCCCATTCAATATGAAAAAATAAATATAACTAAATGAAATAAAACAATATATATATATTTCCTTGCTACTCTCATGGGTATTAAGTCGCTAAACTAAGGGTTCAGATCTGTATGTCATTTTTTTCTCGGCATTTTTCGTTAACGACTAATTAAATGCATAAGTAAATTTAATTATTGCGAATTTGCGCTTTTATTAGCTAACGTTAAAAAAGTACATTTCATAAATTTATTCGTACAAAACTAGATAAATGATCACTTTTATAATTTGTCTGGCGGTTAACTTGTTTGTTTTTTAGTCGTTGAAAACCGAGATTTTATCACGCGTCTCGATTTACACGGCTTAAATGAAGAGAAAAAAAGCCACAAAACAGCCAGATCGAACATAAAAACATCGAACAGACTGCTTTTTTTTGTTTATCCGGTTTTATGTGTTGACACTTTGCAGCGCGGTCATTAATATTTCGCCCCGTTGAAAGGCACATACGCTTCCCCCTTAGCTCAGTTGGTTAGAGCGACGGACTGTTAATCCGCAGGTCCCCCGTTCGAGTCGGGGAGGGGGAGCCAGTCTTTTGAGCCATATACGATTCCCCCATACCTCAGTCGGTTACAGCGACGGACTGATAATCCGCATGTCCCCCGTTCGAGTCGGGGAGGGGGAGCCAACTTCATGTAACATGATTATTGTTTCTATTTATCTCACTACTTTAGAACTACTTACATATTTTCCGT
>NZ_JACJEY010000080.1:0-12919 GCF_014164295.1 Pseudoalteromonas sp. SG43-7 | reverse complement strand
AATGCTTGGCGTAGCTCGCTAGGTACAAAACCTAGATCCCGTTGCTGATAATAGGCTTTATCAACCAGTGGATTTTTTTGACATTTTTGTCTAAAAAACTCTTCTTTTATGCTTTTATCCCAATTAATCGCATCTAAAATACGAATAGGGGTTTGTAGGGCGATTAATCTATCTGATAATTCGCGAGTTTTAAGTAATAACGCCTTATCTATCATGCTCTAAGCTCACTGATGAATGAGCCTAGAGGATAGGCTAGATTTGCTCATTTTCAAAGCAAATTATTACTTACTTTGCAAATTCACAGGGCTAGAAAAATCGCTGATACGATTGACCATGTGTCCATTTTTATAAATGACCAAGGTAGGCACACTACTGATTTTATTATCAATAAATAAATCATTACCGTGATCAATGTACACCGGATGTATGACTTTAAATTTTTCGATATATTCATCAACAGCGGCTTGATCTGTCCATAATTGGCTAACCCTAGCTTCAATATCAATTCCCTGATTGGTTAATAAATTGATTTGCTTTTGAGCTGCGGCACAGTTTGTTGCCATCTTCGGGCGAGTGTCAGCTAAATACCAATCACACCACGTTGCCGTATATAATATTGCCTTTAAGCCATGCTCTGGAATAACTAAAGCAGTCGCAACTTGCTTATTACCTTCATCTAACAAGCGGGCCTTTGCCACCACGCCGTCATGTGATAATAATCGCAGTGTATTATCAAGTGCTTTATCTGCTTGATGGCCTTGAAAAATCACTTTGCCCGTTTTATCGAGTAATACATGAAAAGGAGTGCCTATAAATTGATAATGCTGAGCAACTTTTGCGGTATGATCACTCATGATAGGCATGGTTAAATTAAACTGTTTTTTAACAGCTGCAACAGCAGTAGGATCATCATTTAGATCAATGTTAATCGCTATTGTATCAATTGTATCTCCATACTGTTCATAGGCCTGCTGAAAGTGTGGCATTTGCTCCATACAAGGCTTACACCACGTTGCCCAAAATTTTAAATACACAGGCTTTTTGCCAACGATTTTATTCAGCTCGAACAGTTCGCCCTGTTGGTTTTTTAAAACCAAATTTGACTCATTTGCTAACAAATGTTGACTGCTTGAAAAGTACAAAAAGACCCACAACAGCGTAATATATTTAGACTTCATCATTGTTATCCCTAAAATAAATACACCTTAGCATGGTCGCTTTCTTAGCTGATTGTAATTTTGCGACATCGGTGAACTTTTCGATCATTTATCATTACATGGTATAAACTAAATAGAGTTAGGTTTCGTATCAATTTAATTATCAAAGCAACATTTGGAGTAGTGATGAAAAATGACATCGAAGGAAAACAAATATTAGCTGTCTATGAGCAGATCATCCAACATGGTGAGATAAATAATGAAGGAAAACACTATAAAGGATTAACCGCATTTTCAGATATTGATGGTTATACCATTTACCTTAAAGGCAGTGGCGTGTTGCTTCGATTTGGTTTTCATAACACCTATCATCTCGATTATGAACATGAAAAGCATAAAGATGACTTCCTTAAAAAGCTGGAAAATATAATCAATGAGGTGTAATTGTGTATAACAGCAAACCGCGCATTCGCCCAGCTAATAAGCACAACCAACATACAGATTTTATAGCCAAGGTTGTGCAACAATTACGCGACGATGAAAGTAAGCTTGCCATAATTAAAGGTAATCTCGAGGAGTATCGGCAACAACGGTTCCTAAAGCGAGGATTTTTAACTGCAATTGAACGATTCGACTGGGTGTTTGAAGCTTCTGATGATATTGAAGATATTTGCCAGCAAATCTTAGCGGATGACTATATTGGCCAGCGATTACGTCGCTATCCGTTACTATTCAAAGGAATTCTATAGCCTAATTAACAGTTTATCGTACCCATCTGGTAAACCACCGTTTATTAATGATAATCATGCTTAAAAATGATAGATTGCGGAAATTTTTCAATTTTAAGAGCCTTGCTATGTCAAAAGCCGTCGACACTGCCGACTCATCGAGTGAAGAAAAACAATCGGGATTATTTAACCGATTTTTAGCCTCGGTTGAGTTTTTGGGGAATATGTTACCCCACCCAATCACCTTGTTTGCCCTATTTTGTGTGGCCATTATTGTTTTCAGTGGTATTGCTGATTGGTTTGGATTAAGTGCAATTGATCCTCGCCCAATTGGCTCCGCCGGTCGTGAACCTGACGGCGTTATCGAAGTTGTGAGTCTATTAAGTGCTGAAGGCTTACAACGTATCGTCACCGGTCTTGTTACTAATTTTACCAGTTTTGCCCCTTTAGGAACTGTGCTTGTTGCACTATTAGGTGTCAGCGTTGCCGAACATTCAGGGCTATTATCTGCTGCAATGCGTGGCATGGTAATGGGGGCATCTAAACGCTTAGTTACCTTTATGGTGGTATTTGCCGCTATATTATCTAATACCGCATCTGAACTTGGTTATGTTGTATTAATTCCTTTAGCCGCAATGATCTTCCATAGTTTAGGCCGTCATCCATTAGCGGGCTTAGCCGCAGCTTTTGCCGGTGTATCGGGCGGTTACAGTGCTAATTTATTGTTAGGTACGATTGATCCATTGCTTGCAGGTATTACGACTCCGGCAGCACAAATGATTGATCCAACTTACCAAGTTGGCGCTGAAGCAAACTGGTATTTTATGATGATTTCAGTTTTACTGATTGCCGTATTAGGCACCTTCGTGACTGAAAAAATCGTTGAACCCCGCCTTGGAAAATACAACCCCGATGAAGCCAGTGCTGATCTGGCGCAAAATAATATAGAAGGCTTAACAGCTAAAGAAAAATCAGGCTTAAAATGGGCTGGATTTTCTTTATTGTTAGTATCGCTACTACTTGCTTGGACAATCGTGCCTGCAGATGGCATTTTGCGCCATCCTGAAACAGGTTTATTTGCCCACTCGCCTTTTTCTAAAGGGATTGTGGTATTTATTTTTATTACCTTTGGTATACCCGGTTTCGTTTATGGCCGTGTAGTAGGCACCATGAAAAATGATAAAGACGTGATCAACGCGATGAGCAAAAGTATGAGCTCAATGGGCATGTACATTGTATTAGTATTTTTTGCCGCGCAGTTTGTTGCCTTCTTTAAATGGACTAACTTAGGGACTATTTTAGCCATAAATGGCGCTGCTATGTTACAAGCCCTCAATCTGACTGGTCCTGAAGTATTTGTGTTATTTATATTAATGTGTGCATTAGTTAATCTAAGCTTAGGTTCTTCATCTGCACAATGGGCAATCACTGCGCCTATCTTTGTACCTATGCTCATGTTAATTGGCTATGCGCCAGAGACCATTCAGGCGGCTTATCGAATTGGTGATTCTGTCACCAACTTGATCACCCCAATGATGAGTTACTTTGGCTTGATACTCGCCGTTGCCACTAAATATAAAAAAGACATGGGAATAGGCACTTTAGTCGCCACCATGCTGCCTTATAGTATGATTTTCTTTGTCGGTTGGGTTGCTCTGTTTTATTTGTGGGTGTTTGTATTTGGTCTGCCAGTAGGGCCTGGCTCACCAATTTATTACACACCTTAATAACCGATAAATAATGCCAGCTGTTGCTGGCATTATTATTAAGTGACTCTAACGTGTTTGAAAAACTAAACTATCTGCTTTAATAATAGTAACTACTTATACAATTGTCACATTATTAGCAACTTCAACGAGATCTAACATCATGAAAATAGTATTTTTTATTATCACTTTAGCATGTTCTTTGATCAGCATAACAAGTTATGCGCAGCCACTCCCATCAGTAAATATAAAGTCCGTTGCATTAACTAATTATGCGCACCCGCAACAACACATCTATACTGCAGGACAACCTTCTAAAGAGCAATTTCAGCAGCTTGCAAAGCAAGGTATAAAGTATGTGATTAATTTACGCGGGGATGGGGAAAATAATTGGGATGAACAGGCTTTAGTGACCAATTTAGGACTGCAATACTTTTCACTGCCCATTTCATCAAGAGCCGATATCAATATCGAAAATGCAAAAAAACTGCAGCAATTATTAGCGCAAGCATCTGAGAGCCCAACATTACTGCATTGTGCAAGTGGTAACCGAGTTGGGGCACTGATTGCACTTTATAACGCAATAGAGCTTAACCAACCAATTGAAAAAGCGATTGAGACCGGTAAACAGTGGGGATTGAAAAGTCTTGAACCTGTGGTAAGAGACGCCATAGCAGCAACCTATGCAATAAAAGAGCATTAAAATAACACATTAGATGTATTGAAATATTCAACTATGACTTTAAATAGATCTAACAACAAAAAGCCCTTAGTTAAATACTAAGGGCTTTTTTTAAATGTAATTTAAAGCTGCCATGCATAACTTAATTTAGTAAAGAAAGTACGTTGATCGCGTTCTATACTTTTTAATGAGTCATCTTGATAGCCTTTATCTGAATAACCCAAGTAAAATAATGTTTGTGCATTAATTTTATATGAGTAAACAAGCTGACTGCCATAATCTCGGTTGATGTGATTTACAGCAAAGTAATAAGCATTTTGATTTCGGTCGATATCTTCAAACTGTAAAATCAGTTTCAGCATCGAGCGCATATTAAATTTATAATAAATTCGTAAATCGGTTAGATTCGCTGTAAATACATTTTCACCTTGTGGGTTATCTAAACGGCTATAACTGTGTTCAAGCTGTAGTTGCCAATGATCATTGATGTCCCAGGTAAGTTCTGGCTCTAGAGTAAATAAATCACCTAACTGCTCATTACTGTAATCTATTTTACTACCAAACTCACTATAGAGCGTAATACGTAAATCTTTGCTTGGGTTAAAACCACCATAAATAAAGCCGATATTTTGATTATAAAAATCATCTTTATAGCTCTCATTACGATGGATCAAACCAAACTCTAAGGATGACTGTAATTGGCCTTTTAAAAAAATATACCCTTCGTACTCTTCTTCAAGCAAGCTACCATCTTGCGCCCAGGTTTTGTCCCAATCAACATTATAAGAATATTCGGTTATCATCTCACTTGCGTCTAAGTACCAAGTTTGCCCGCCGCCTAGTAACGCTTTTTTATAATCCACTTTTTCTTGATAGC
Source organism: Pseudoalteromonas sp. SG43-7 (assembly GCF_014164295.1). Classification (NCBI taxonomy): domain Bacteria; kingdom Pseudomonadati; phylum Pseudomonadota; class Gammaproteobacteria; order Alteromonadales; family Pseudoalteromonadaceae; genus Pseudoalteromonas; species Pseudoalteromonas sp. SG43-7. Next base: position 7,769 of record NZ_JACJEY010000080.1, on the reverse strand, counting down.
CAACATCGGTAAGATAATCCTCACCAATATCTTCGTAACTGGCAAGTAGCTTATAATCCCTTTTCTCGCGAGAAAACTCGAGCTTATAAGCTTGATCAGATTGGTTTTTCTCCAAGCCATAGTTATCAGTTAAAAAGGCGGAGTTTTTAGTATCAGAGGTAGCAACTTGATACAACACACTATCTGTTTGATTAAACCAATAACTACCATCTACAGACAGTACGGTATTGTGATAGTCATTCGCTTCACGGTGGGTACTCATCACTCCTATAGTGCCCTGCTCGCCAATGTCGTATTGATACCGGCCAACCGCTGACTTTGATTTTTCAGCTAAATTAGCAAAGCCAGAACCTTGGTTAGTCGGTAAAAAAAGACTGGTATTTTCATCATCGGCATACATAAAGGCATAACTATGTGCATCTGTTTTCCCGGTTATTTTGGCGCCAATTTCAGGCTCGGCAATTGTACGAGTATATAAAAGCTCAAATAAACTGCTTTTGAAATACGATGCACCATCTAAAAAGAACGGGCGTTTCTCAGCATAATAAATAGAGTATGTAGTATTGACATCCAACTCTAAACTATCGGTCTCTACTTGCGAGAAATCGGGATTAATGGTGGCATTAATAACCGCATCTTGGCTGATACCCCAACGTAAATCGAGTCCAGCTTCAGTCTCAATATCACCATTTTTCCAGTCCCTCGGTACAGCCTCTTTGGCATCATTGCGAAGAGCGGTCAAGGTCGGTGTTAATTGAATATTTTTGCTCGGTTCCATGGCATTAAAGCCTGTTATTTTATCAAACTGGCAAAAACTGCATTTCACGTCGCGATCAAAACCTACATTGGATAATTGATATAAAACATCTCGAGGATAATTACGCCACAGCGCAACCCCCCAAGTCATATCGGCTTTATTTTTAGGAAAACGCAATACAGTGAACGGGATGCGCATCTCTACGGTATAACCTTGGTCAGTTATTTGCCCCGCACTGTCCCAAATCGCATCCCACGATGGATCTTCAGCCCAGCCATCGGTATCGGTCATGCGCATATCACCTTGTGCACCGAGTGGATTTACGTAAAACTCATAACCTGTTCGCTCATCGTTAAAAGTATCAATCATCAATGCGACATTATCATCCGACCATAATGTATCGCGATCTCGAAGTGCTGCACGTATTTGACTGGGATCATTATCATAAGCAACAAAACCAAGATATAAATAGTTGCCATCTTCATAGATATAAACGTCTGTTTTTACAGGTGGTGTGCCTTTTTCGTTGGGTTCATTTTGATAGCGTAAAGGGATTAAAGTGGCTTGTTGCCAGTGCGGTTCGCTCAACTGCCCATCAAGATCAATACCTTGATCAATGTGCGCTAAACTAAATTGTTGTTGCTCAGCGTGTGCAAACGTACTGCATAAAGCGAAAGCTAAAACCCAGACAGATAATATTATTAATTTTATATACTGCATAAACATCCATTTAATACTCAGTTACTCGGATGAGTAATTTAAGTAGCAATTGTAATTCACACAGGTACATTTGTTAATAGTTTGATTGCAAAAATGTTATTTTAATTAACTAATCAAGACAAAAAGCTGAGATTTTAGGTCTCAATTAACTTTAATTTATCGGCCACACCATTCCAGGTATCGGCATCTTCAGGGGCTGGTTTTACATCAGTGATACGCGGCCAAATAAGAGCAAGTTCGGCATTCAGTTCGGTGAATTCTTGTTGCGAATCAGGTAATTCATCTTCTTGATAAATTGCTTCAGCGGGGCATTCTGGAACACATAAACCACAATCAATACAATCAATCGGACTGATCGCCAAAAAATTAGGGCCTTCATAAAACGCATCTGCTGGACACACTGCTACACAGTCAGTGTATTTACACTTTATACAGTTTTCAGTGACTACAAATGCCATTTTAACGTTTGCCTAACATATCTTAATACAGCTGGAGATCATACCCAACCACAGCCAAAATACAATAAATAATCGCTGCCATCGAGGCTTAAATTAACGTAAAATAGTCCGCGATTGTGAGCAACTCGCATCAGCGACTGCTAAGACACCTAACAGAGACTAAATATGATACGTTTAACAGAAATTAAGCTGCCACTTGATCATGGCGAAGATGCCATAAAGCAAGCAATTATAACTAAACTTGGCATTGATAACAGCCAACTCCATAGCTTTAATGTCTTTAAACGTGGTTACGATGCCCGCAAAAAAACCGCCATTTTACTTATTTATACCCTCGACATTGAGGTTGATAATGAAGCGCAATTATTAATTCAGTTTGCTAAAGACCAACATGTAAAACCAGCCCCTGACACCAGCTATAAATTTGTTGCTCAAGCACCAGCAACAATTCAAGAACGTCCTGTGGTAATAGGCTTTGGCCCTTGTGGACTGTTTGCTGGTTTAATACTGGCGCAAATGGGGTTTAAACCCATTATTTTAGAACGTGGTAAAGAAGTACGTGAACGTACCAAAGACACTTTCGGTTTTTGGCGAAAACGTACTCTAAATACCGAGTCAAACGTGCAATTTGGTGAAGGCGGCGCAGGAACATTCTCTGACGGAAAACTTTACAGCCAAGTTAAAGATCCAAAGCATTATGGTCGTAAAGTGATTACTGAATTTGTAGCTGCGGGCGCACCAGAAGAAATTATGTATGTCAGCAAACCGCATATTGGTACTTTTAAGCTGGTTACGATGATTGAAAAAATGCGTGCAAGTATTGAAGCGCTCGGCGGTGAAATTCGTTTTAGCACCCGCGTTGATGACATCCTACTTGATGATGGCCAAGTAACAGGACTGAAATTATCCTCCGGTGAACAACTTGATACCCGTCATGTTGTGCTTGCGGTAGGTCACAGCGCACGTGATACATTTAAAATGGTATACGATAAAGGGATTTACGTTGAAGCAAAACCGTTTTCAGTTGGTTTTAGAATTGAGCACAAACAATCTATGATCGATGAATGCCGTTTTGGTGATAATGCTGGTAACCCGATCCTTGGCTCTGCAGATTACAAACTGGTTCACCATTGTCAAAGCGGCCGTACTGTTTACAGTTTTTGTATGTGCCCAGGCGGTACTGTGGTTGCAGCAACCTCGGAAGAAGGTCGCGTGGTAACGAATGGCATGAGTCAGTATTCTCGCAGCGAACGCAACGCTAACAGTGCCATTGTTGTGGGGATTTCTCCTGAAGAAGATTTCCCAGGTCATCCATTAGCCGGTATTGATCTGCAGCGAAAACTAGAAGAGCAAGCCTTTGAACTAGGTGGTAGTAATTACGATGCACCTGCACAGTTAATTGGCGACTTCTTAAAAGGTAAAGATTCAAGTGACTTAGGCGATGTAAAGCCTTCATACACACCAGGTATCAAACTCACTGATCTAGCAAATGTGTTACCTAAATATGCAATTGATGCCATTCGTGAAGCAATTCCTGCATTTAATAAGCAAATTCGTGGTTTTTCATCAAACGATGGTTTATTAACCGGCGTTGAAACCCGTACTTCATCACCAATTTGCATTAAACGAGATAAAAGCATGCAAAGTATCAATACCCAAGGCCTATACCCTGCCGGTGAAGGTGCGGGTTATGCAGGTGGTATTCTTTCCGCAGGCATTGACGGTATAAAGGCCGCTGAAGCATTAGCGTTATCTATGCTTGAGAAAAATAGCTAAGTAGTTTTTCACTGTTCACAAAAAAGCCTCATTTATTGAGGCTTTTTTGTGTTAATGACTTAACTTATACCATTATTTCTTTAACGAAAGTTTGGCACCTTTGAGGGTTTTACGTACGTTTGAGATACGTGAACGGTTTTTAGCTCGCGCTTCACCAGTTGCTTGACCTGATGGTTTATTTGAATGGCTACGACGCAAATGCGATGGTTTTTTGCCAATTTTATCAATCAGTACTTCACGGTTACTTACTTCATAACCCGGCAAGTATTCACGCTGAATTTTTTGACCAATTAAGGTTTCAATTTCAAACAACATATTTTCTTCTTCGCGGCTAACAAATGAGATTGCTTGACCTTGTTTACCGGCACGACCTGTACGACCAATACGGTGTACGTAATCTTCAGCAAGCCATGGTAAGTCAATATTAATTACACGTGGTAGGTCATCAATATCAATCCCGCGAGCGGCAACTTCTGTAGCCACAAGCACACGTACTTTACCCGCTTTGAAATCACTTAATGCACGACGACGGTTACCTTGGGTTTTATCACCATGGCACACAGCAGCCGGGATACCATCTAAGTTTAATTCTTTAACTAGCTCATCAGCCGTTTCTTTCATGTTGACGAACACTAACACTTGCTGCCAGTTTTTCTTACCGATCAATTCAGAAAGCAACTCTTGTTTACGGCGCTCTTCAACTGGATAAACCACGTGATGAACGGTTGCAGCAGTGCTGTTGGTTTGATCAACACGGACAATTTCAGCTTGCTTGAGTACTTTGCTAGCAAACTGTTTAATTGCCGCTGGGAATGTTGCAGAGAACAACAAAATTTGGCGATCTTCAGCACAGCCATTGATCACTGTTTGCATATCACCAATAAAGCCCATATCAAGCATACGGTCAGCTTCATCGAGCACAAGATGTTGTACGTCAGCAAGGCTTAGATTACCTAAACGAATATGATCCAGTAAACGACCCGGTGTTGCGACTACGATATCGACACCCGCTTTTAAGCCATTAGCTTGACCTACCGTACTAACACCGCCAAATAAACTCACAGTTTTAAGCTTGGTGTACTTTGCAAAATCAGTAAAATTATTGGCAATTTGCTCTGCAAGCTCACGGGTTGGTGCTAGCACTAAGGCACGTGGCGCATTAGTTTTTGTGTATTCAACTTCAGATAATTTTTGAATAATTGGTAAAGCAAAAGCAGCTGTCTTACCGGTGCCTGTTTGGGCACTGGCTAAAACATCTTTGCCTTTACGTACTGCTGGAATAGCATTACGTTGAATGGGCGTAAGGGTGTGATAGTTAAGTTCATCTAACGCCTGAAGAAGTTCAGGGGCAAAACTAAAAGATTTAAAATTCATGCTGTATAACCTGCGGCCACATTATCAAGGGTCGCAAATTATACAGCAATTTAAGGCAAACAGTTAGTTTTTAAATATATAAACCAACTAGAATTACCTTTTCTCTTCTACAGCCATTTTTGTGTTTGACCTTTTCAAAGCATACTTTGCTAAGCAATAACAACAATGGTTGGCGATCTTTTAAAGCCCAAACTAAATTATGGCAGAATAATTGTATTTTCTAAATTTAATGGTGTGGCTTTAGAGCCACCTACAACAGCAACATCATCAAGTTGATTGATCAACGTAACCCCTTGCACTTGCTGCTGCTCATTTAATGGCACATAAGGTAATCTAAATACAGGCTTGACTGCACCTGTCATCATCAATGCAGTATTAATTGCAATTGGATTTGGCTCACAGAACAACCAACTGATCAAAGGTTGTAATGACGCGTTCAGCGCGTCGCTTTTGCTGTCCATTAATTGACGATACAAGCCAGGAATTAAATTAGAGGTTACCGAGATCACGCCATGCGCTTTATAAGTATGGCGAGCATCATGTGCTTCATCGTCATTACCAGACCAACAGGCAATACCTTGTTGCTCATAGTGATTAATGCGCTCATTACCACCGCACTCTTTTACGCCAATAAAGTTTTCATGTTGTGCCAACGGCTCAATAATGTCAGGGGTTAAATCTTGTCCTGTACGCCCTGCTACGTTGTAAATAAATGCCGGACCAATTGCCAGCACTCGTTTGAAGTGTTCAATCACACCGGCAATCGATGTGCGGCCATAATAAGGGTTAATTTGTAGCGCTGCGTCCATACCGCTGGCAAAGCCATACTCAGTCGCTTTAACGGCTTCGCGGGTATTGTTACTGCCAGTGTTACCAACAATCACCAACTTATCTGCATACTTATTAACGCTGTGCGCAATCAGCATTAAATGCTCTTCCCAGTTCATTAACTGGCCTTCACCTGTGGTTCCACCGACCACAATACCATCAACACCGGCGGCGATCTGCTGTTCAACTAAATAATCATAGGTGGCTAAGTCAATTTCACCACTGGCTAAATAAGGCGTTTTAATTGCTGTGATGAGGCTTGCTTGTTTAATTTGTTCTAGGGTGCGCATAAAAAATTAATCTTAAAAAAACTTGCCGTAGTTGTAACATAAAAGCAGGCGTTTTCCGAGTGTTGCATAACTAATTAATTAAATTACTTGTGTTGTAGAGGTGCTTAGTCCAAAATAAACAACTGTATAAATAAACAGTATATTTATTTTCTAACCTTGAGTGCACTTTTATGCGTTTATCACGATTTTTAGCAACCCATTTTTATCACAGCGAAGAGCTTTGTCATGCCTTAGCAATCGATGAAGATACTCTTGCAATTTGGCAACAAAACGGGTTATTTCCAAAACCCAGTTACTGTATTAAAAATCAGCTTAGTTGTAGCTCTTACTCTGGTTTATATGAATGCGAAGAATACGACGACTTCTATCCACGAGGATGCGTTAACTGGGGACAAGGCTTAGCCAAGCAAAAAATTGATTCATCCAGTCAAGCCTTCAACTACTTTGCACAGCAATACAGTGCAAGTTTAACGAAGTTAGCTCAACAAGGATTTGAATTTAACGAAGAGCTATTTGGTTGTGAATTAGAAGAGCACCTGCAACAAGTATGGCAACAATTTTTATGCAGTAAATACGGTGTGCTAACTCAAAATGGCTTAATTGAAGAAATCGCCGCCGTTGATATTGGTCGCTTAGTTGTAGATGATATAACCGAATTACGCACAAAGCCAAACCTCACACAAGCAGAGCGAAGCAAATTACACCCTGCTTTAAAACTATTAAATCGCGCGCTTAGTCATGGTGCCGAACACGAAAAACAACATACCCTTCGTGCCCGTTATATTGATGCACTGGTGCTTAAATATGATTTATCGGTTAAGTGAAGAAAAAAAGTTTTAGGTTTTAGGAAAAACAATAGTGCCGTATCACAGTTTTGCATAAATGTAACCGCAATATGATGATTTTTAAGAGTAGTGTAACCAAACTTACTGAATGAGTACTTTGAGCGCGATGAAGATGGCCACTCTAGCGCGTTTCTGGACAGAAATACGTTACGAACTACAACACACTCTAACTTTTCGGATTGCCTCAAGTATTGCAGCCATGCACTCAGCATAGGAACCAAACTCAATTATCCAATATAGATAACTTTGGGGAAACCGCCTGTTGCGTTATGCTTATCTCAATCTTTATTGACTCGCGAATTCCCATGCCTAACGACGCATTCAACACTCAACTTGCAGAGACAATTTCTGCTCTTAACTCACCAAGCTTTACGCCTAAACTCATGCGCGTGATTGCTTCCATATTGAGTTTTGATTGCGCGGTTATCCTCGGCTACCGCGAAGGTAAACACCCTATCTACCTATATGATTCGATTGAAAGTGAACGCGATCTTCTGTTCCAGCGTTATCTCACCACCTCTTTTCAAAACGACCCCTTTTATAAAAAGCTGAACGCTAACAAAGAGCAAGGAATTTTTACGTTCAAAGATGTCGTAGTGTAATGGTCTAATGAAACTGGACAGGTTTATAGCGTAAAATGAGCTAAACCCAAAAGGTATCACTATGACCAGAAAATCAAAAGTAACACTCAGTGCACAACAAAAACTTGAATATGCCAAAT
>NZ_JACJEY010000007.1:0-147358 GCF_014164295.1 Pseudoalteromonas sp. SG43-7 | reverse complement strand
TTCGATAATGTTGCGCCACTGCTCAAGGCTACGCATTTTTCTCATGGCTATCTCCTAATTGAAATTAAGAAATAGTTTAATCGGTTTGACGAGTTACTGGCAGGTGCATTTTGCTAGACGCTTACCCTGTTTACCGTTATCTACAATAGTTAATGATGCATTAGTGCCTTCGAGCATTGACTGAATGACAATTTGATTGATTTCGTTATCCTCAGCAATCAGTATTTTCTTTCCCCTCAACGGCGGCGGAGTCATAGATTTTTGTACGAAAGAGCTGACACTCTTATTGGTTATAGTTAATGGTAATATGACTCTTATAGTGGTGCCTCTACCCACATTGCTTTTTACATCGATAGTGCCTCTCATCATAAGAATAAGACTGAGGGTAATCGACATACCCAGCCCAGTTCCACCAAATTTACGTGTTGTTGAGTTGTCTGCCTGTGAAAAACGATCAAATATACGAGCTTGAGCTTCCTCACTCATTCCAACTCCTGTATCAGCCACTTCAAGACTAATAGCCTGCTTTTCTTGGTAAAGAGTTTCGCTCAAGTGAATGTTTACGCTACCCTTTTCAGTAAACTTAACAGCATTCGACACAAGATTGAGTAATATTTGCTTAACACGGACAATGTCTCCTAACCAGTGATCATTAAAATTTTCATCAATATTACTGACAAGTTTAATACCCTTATTACTGACTATGCTGTCCACTTCAAATTTCACAGATTTAATTATATCGCTAATCGAGAAAGGCTCTTGCTCTAGGCTTAGTTTATTGCTCTCTATCTTTGAGTAATCCAAAATATCGTTGATAATGGTTAACAGCGATTTAGAAGACGATACTGCATTTTTAAGCATTACTTTGGACTTGGCATCGAGATACTCAGTATTGACCATCTGCAGTCCGCCTAAAATTGCATTCATGGGCGTACGTATCTCATGGCTCATATTTGACAAAAATTCACTTTTCGTTTGGGTTGCCTGCTCAGCTTTTTGCTTAGCTACTTCTAGCTCATTTATCGCATTTATTTTATCTGTAATGTCGTAATTTACACCGATGACTTTTAGAGCGTTGCCATCATTATCTCTAATAACTTCTGCGCTAGCTTTGATTGTTCTTACCTGCCCGTTTGGATGTACTACTCTAAACTCTGGATTAAAAGCACCTAAACCTGATACGGCATCCTCTAATTGTTTGTTAGACTCTTCCATATCATCAGGGTGAAGACTATGAGTCCAAGCTTCATAAGCACCAGAAAAACAATTCTCTGTAATGCCATACAGCTTGTACATCCATTCATCCCAGATTAATTCTCCCGAAATGACATCCCACTCCCACACACCAATTTGAGCTGATTCATTTGCCAATTTCATTCTCAGAGAACTGGTTTCAGCTTGGTTTTTTGCTATTTGTAATTCGGTTTCTATCTGTTTCTGATGGGAAGTATCTTGGATGACAGAGCAAATCAGCTCATCGCCATTTGCACTCTTAATTATAACGCCCGACAATTGTACGGGGTATTCATAACCCTTTTTATGAATATATTCTTTATAGTAAGGTCCGTAACGGCCTGTTTCTGAGAGGGATTTTAGTTGTTCTTTTTCTTGTTCTTCGTACTTTTTTGGTGTCAACTTCCAATAGTCCATTTGATTTAGTTCGTCTTTGTCATAACCACTAAAACGACTCAGTTCCTTGTTAACATACTCAAATAAACCATTATCTAACCTATTAATTGCAATGCCTACCGGCGCTAAGCTAAAAAACTGTTCAAATTTTTCTTTTTCCTCATTGAAAGCGTAGCTAATTCGTTCTATGTCTGTTGAAGCACTATGCAATTTGTTTTGCGTCTCAACTAATTCACTAATATCTCTACCTATGGCTAAAATAAAAGCATCACCATCCACATTTAATACAGTCAGAGATACAAGGCATGGAAAAGATGAGCCGTCTAATCGAGAGTGAACCCACTGAAACAGCTGTGGCCCTTTAGTCAGAGTATTTTCAATGTGTTCTGCGGCTATTTCCTCTGAACGTCTGCCACATGGTTGATACTCAGGTGAGATATCAGAAGGCTTTAAATTAATAAAGTTGTCTTTACTTTCCACGCCGTGCATATTGATTGCAGCTTGGTTACATTCTGTGAATTTACCAGATTTCAGATCGATTATTGATAGTGCGTCCCCAGATACTTCAAACAACTTCTTATACTTTATATTTTCAGCTCTAGCGTTTGCAAGCTGAACTTTAAGCTGGTCAATCTCCGCTTCGAGATCGTTTGTGGGATTACTCATAAGAACTCACTGTTAATTGTGTTTTTTCTTTTCCTATATATAACAATAGCTATAGTCCATTTTTTGTAAAAACAGAAGTTTTAAATAGAGAGTATTGAGTGGCTATTTCCTTATAGTACCGTTTGACGAGAATCAATATTTTTTCAAATAGCTACAAACTACGAGAAGATAATTATAGTTGGCTGTAATGATAAGTGAAAAATACAACAGATTATTGTTCTTTTTATTTTTTATAGTTAATGAGTCCAGAGGACGATCTGGAGTTAAGATACGTTCAATCAGTCAATGCACGCTTCACAGCCTAAACCATAATAAACAGCTATGTCCACTTTCTTAAGAACAGCAGGTGTTCGTTTAAGGTGGAACAAACTAACATAATTCTCTCTTAGCAGAATTTAACTTAAATCTAATTACTTCAACATCCTTTAATATATTTCATGTGCACTTTATAACCAATAAATGCTAGCTTAGTGGCAAATTAATTGAAGGAAATAATTATGAAACTTGAGTCTTTAGCGCTGCATCACGGTTATGAATCTGAACCTACAACTAAATCGGCGGCGGTGCCGATTTATAATACCTCATCGTATACGTTTGATAATACTCAGCATGGTGCTGATTTATTTGATTTAAAAGTACCCGGGAATATTTATACCCGTATTATGAACCCGACTAATGCGGTGCTTGAACAGCGTATTGCGGCCATGGAAGGGGGCATTGGTGCGCTTGCTGTGGCCTCTGGTATGGCGGCCATCACTTACGCAATTCAATGTTTATGTGAAGTGGGCACTAATATTGTCAGTACCAGCCAAGTGTATGGTGGTACTTATAACTTATTTGCCCATAGTCTACCGCGCCAAGGTATTGAAGCGCGGATGATTAAAGCGGATGACTTTGCCGGTTTTGAAAACGCGATTGATGAGAATACCCGTGCGGTTTTTTGTGAGTCGATTGGTAACCCTGCAGGGAATATTGTTGATATCGCTCGATTAGCTAAAATAGCCCATAGCAAAGGCGTGCCGCTGATTGTTGATAACACGGTGGCAACGCCGTATTTATGCCGGCCATTTGAGTTGGGTGCCGATATTGTGGTGCATTCGCTTACTAAATATATTAACGGCCATGGTACGGCGATTGGCGGCATAATTGTTGATTCGGGTAAGTTTGACTGGAAAGCCAATGCCACTCGTTTTGCGATGATGAATGAGCCTGATCCGTCGTATCATAATGTGGTTTATACCGATGCTTTTGCTGAAGCGGCGTTTATTGGTCGCTGCCGGGTTGTTCCACTTAGAAATACCGGTGCGGCACTTGCGCCTAAAAACGCCTCTGACATTTTAATTGGTCTTGAAACTTTAGGGCTAAGAATGCAGCGCCACTGTGAAAACGCGCAACAGCTTGCTGAATACCTAGAGAATCACCCTAAGGTGCTTTGGGTTAATTACGCGGGGTTAGCGTCAAGTCCCTATAACGCAATGAGTAAAACAACCACTAGTGGCAAAGCGTCTGGTATTTTAAGCTTTGGGATAGCGGGTGGCCTTGAAGCTGGCACTCGCTTTATTGATGCACTGAATATGATTTTACGTTTGGTAAATATCGGTGATGCAAAGTCACTGGCTTGCCACCCAGCATCAACCACGCATCGACAATTAAATGATGAAGAATTGGCGAACGCAGGGGTTAGCCGCGATTTAATTCGTTTATCAGTGGGTATTGAAAACATCGACGATATCATTGCTGATGTAAGCCAAGCGCTCGATAAAGCTTAGTAATGTTAGCTACAGGGGTAAAGCGTGATCCACATTAATGTTTAAACATGCATTTTATGTTTTGCTTGTAAGGTAGGTTTTATTTATGACCTACCGCACAAATTTACGTTTATATTCGTATAATGATTTAAATAAAATGGAGTGCCAGTACATGAAACTATTAATTTTTTTAGGTTCAGTTCGAAAAAGCTCGCCACCTAAGCCGGCACGTCTCGGTGAAAGAGTTGCCAAGGCATGCCAACGCTGTTTGCTTGAGCAATACAGTGATCACGATATTGAACTGATAGATCCGCTAGACTACGAGCTGGACCCTATATTCAAACCGCACTTTGCTTATTCACAAGCCGAGGTGCCTAAAAAACTCGATGACCTAGCGGAAAAAATTAAAGCCAGTGATGGTTTTATTATGGTCAGCCCTGAGTACAATCATTCAATGAGTCCAGCATTGGCTAATCTATTAAACCATTTTGGTAGCTCTTTATTTGCTTACAAACCCAGCGTTATTGTTACGTATTCTGCGGGGCAGTGGGGTGGCGTTCGTGCCGCTGTTGGGATGCGCAGTTTTTTAAGTGAACTTGGGTGTTTGCCGGTGTCGGCTATGATCCATGTGCCAAAAGCACAGGATGTATTTATTGAAAGTGGTGAAACAAACAATGAGGCAGAGCAAGCATCATGGCGCGAATATTTTTCGCGGTCGTTTAATCAGTTACTGTGGTGGGCTGAGGCAGCAAGTAAGCAACGCGAGCAGGTTGACCCTAAGCAATTAATTAAAGACTTTAAACGCGACCCGTCGCAACGCAATGCACCTTAATAAGCTATGGGGTATTAGCATCCTCTCTAGGAGTATCTAAAATAGCTTGTTTCTCTTGGTCTGATAAAATGATCCAGTCAAATATTTCGTCGCTAGTTCGGCCGCAGCCGCTGCAATAGCCTTTGAGGCGGTGGCATTTCCCAATGCAGTCGGTTTTTAATAGCGATGAACTTTTTTGGGGTGTTGAATTCATAAATCCTTAGCAAGTAGGTCAACATTTGCTGACCTGTTTTATGGTTTTAATGCTATTTATTTGCTACCGATTTACCTACTTCAAATGAGGTAGACCAAGGCGTTGAGCGAGATAAAGTTTTTCCGGTATGAATTGAAATAGCTGGGTTTTTTTCATCAAGTACAAAGGTAGTGCGTAATGAATCAGCAGATTCTTTTTGTTGTTCGTGCCAGTTATTTTGCGCTAAACAAGCTCGGGTGAAATCAACAGCCTTTTGATGAATGGCCACCGCTTGCGTTTGTTCTTGGTAATTATCTTGGCAACGATAAGTCACTGTATCGGCATCCAAAGCACTGATTTGGCATGCTTCACCAACTAGATTGTATTTAGCTGTCCAGGTTTCTGCGTACTTTGTATTCACGCGGGTACGCTTTAACACCTCAAAACGTGAGTCGTAGGCTGCTAATAAACCATTGATTTTTTCACAAGGCGTGAGGTTATCAATACTTGCTTTTTGCTCTGTTGTTAAGCTGCTACAACCCGATAAAATAAGGCCTGTTAATAATACCGATAAATACTTTTTCATAGTGGACTATCCTTTTGTGATAGCTAATCCTTCGAAGTTGCTTAAAGGATACCTAAGGGCTTGAAAAAATGCCATTAAAGACGTGAAAATAAAATCATTGCATGACTTATATCAAACGTTTTTAGCGTAATATTTCAAAATTATTTGCATCAAAACTAAGTATTACTTTAAGCAAACGCGGCCACTTATAGATTTTGAACAGGTACATTTTTTATTGTTACGCTACCTGAACCATCAGCAAGTAAAGTAAAACTGCCTGCTTTGTTAACATAAATGCCACCAGAGCCATCGGTTACTGTGACTTTACCGACAATGTTTTGCACATCGATATTACCCGACCCATCATGAATAATTACATCACCTTGAGTGTTTGCCAGTTCAATACTGCCTGAGCCGTCATGGATGTTTACACTGTCAGTAATATTGCTCGCAGTGATTGCACCGGAGCCATCTTCAATGGTTAATTGACCCGAAATATTATTGATTATAATTGCGCCAGAACCATCATGAATGCTAGTTTCAGCTGCATTTTCAATCGAGATCTCGCCTGATCCATCGGTAATATCAAGCAAGAATGTTGCTGGTAGCGACACCGTTAGATCTATGCGCGTATGATCTTCACTGTGGTTATCACAATTATTCGCAGTTAATTTTGCTGAGTTGCCACTTTTATCTAAAGTAAGGCAGTAGTTGTCATGCGCTTCATATTGATAAATTTCAGCCTTTACCGTCACAGTGTCGGTATTACTGCCTACGATATGTAAAAAGCCCGAACCGGCTTCAACGTTTAATGCTGATAGTGATTGAGCATCAAGGGTAAGCTTTTTTGTGTCTTGTAGTGTCATCTCGTTATTCCAAGCCAAAGCTTGAGCAGATAGCAGTACAGTGCCAATCAGAGTCAATCGTGTGAATGCGTTAATCATTATTATTCCCTTTCATTTCTTTGCTGTTTTAAGTTTAGTCGCACACAGTGATTGAAAGGTTTAAAGGGGATTTTAATTATTTTAGTACTTATCATTGACAAACATATGAGAATTTTAATCGAAATTTTAAATTGCTTTAAAATAAACACACTGATATGTTAATTGCTAACAATAAATATATCAATATAGTGTCCCGAGGCAGTTTTTAATCGCTTTTAATAATGTGAAATTTATAGTTAAAAAGGACTCTGTAATTAAGGATAGAATATGATCAAATGTTTTCTTTCACATAGCTCAGACGATAAAGATAGTTACGTACGAAAAGTCTCAAAATTCTTGAGAAAAGAAGTTAGAATTATTGATGAAGAAACGTTTGAAGCAGGCATGTCTCCAGCTGAAGAAATAATTAATAATTTGGATGAAACATCATTGTTCGTTATTTTTCTTTCGAATAGTTCATTAAATTCCCAGTGGGTAAAAGATGAATTAAGTTTAGCTAAAGAGAAAGTAGACATAGGGAAAATAGATAGAATTTTTCCGATCATTATTGACGACAGTATTACTTACACTGATTCAAGAATTCCTCAGTGGATGAAAAATTCTTTGAATATACAAAACATCAAACAACCAAAGGTTGCTGTACGTAAAATTAATGCTCGTTTGAGAGAGTTGGCTTGGCAAAACCATCCTACTTTAAAAGAGAGAGAAAATATTTTTGTAGGGCGCAATGACCAAATAAGCGCTGTTGAAGCCAGGTTTGATGATTTTAGTAATACTTCCCCTATAGTATTCATTGCTTCAGGTTTAAATTCTATAGGCAGAAAATCATTTATAAAAAAATCATTAAAAAAAGCAAACATTATTAAGGATTCTTATGAGTTTCAGCATATATCTTTGGATCTAAATGACAGCATAGAAGATTTCATTTTAAAAATAAATGATTTGGGTTTTACTGATGAGGTACAATTAACAGATTTATTAACAACAAGTGTTGAAGATAAAATATCTATAGCTTCGTCTCTTGTAAAGGCTATGGTTCTTGAGAATGAGCGTCTTATCATAGAAGATAAAGGCTCTATCATTCAATTTGATGGTGAAGTTGTTGATTGGTTTAAGACTATTGTAAATTACATCTCTGAAGAGGAGCACTTGACTTTTTGTATTTCAAGTAAATTTAGGGCTAATCGTCGCATAGCATTTAGTGATCCTGAGTTTTATATGGTTGAAATCCCTGAACTAGATAGGGTAGAAAGAAATGGGTTATTATCAAGATATGCCAAGTTTAAAGAATTAGACATAAGTAAAGAAAATCTTGGGTTTTTCTCAGATTTATTAACTGGTTACCCAGAGCAAGTAATTTATGCTGTAGACATGATCCATGACACCAGTATATTTGAAGCAAAAAAAAACTCTCATTTAATTCAAGAGTATGCGACAGATAAAGCAAAGCTGATAGTTGATTCTTTAAAAAATAATGAAAAAGAAATTAACTTTCTATATTTTTTGGCCCGTTTTGAGTTTATTAGCTTTGAGTTATTATTTGAACTTGTACCTGAAAATGAATACTTTCCTATACTGAGTAAATATTTATTGTCTTCAGTATGTGAAAGGTTAGGTACTAATGGTGATTATATTAGAGTTAGTGAAGTTATAAGAGATTATGTTGCTCGTAGCCAATTTGGTATGCCAATAGAGTTTACTGATCGACTTCGTATGCATGTCAGAGATTTTTTTGAAAATTATACAGATGTTAATAGAGATATTTCGGATTATATATTTTCGATTCAAGAAGCTTTATCTACGGGTGAAGATGTGCCAGAGCAACTATTAATTCCCTCATACTTCTTAAAAACAATTAAATCCCTTTATGAGAAAGGTGGGAGTGGTAATTATAAAGAAGTGCTGCGTTTAGCTGACCGTGTTTTATTAAGCGAAAATTATCTTCATCTAAATATAGTTGATCATGTTTACTTTCTTAAGTGTCAGGCTCTTGCTAGGCTTAAAGATCATAGTTTTTTTGGAGTTGTTAAGAAAATAAAAGAGCCAGAGTCATCTTTTCTTCATGGATTTTATTATCGGATCGCAGGTAATCAAGAAAAAGCTATTTATAGTTATAAAAGAGTATTAGAAAGGAAACCAAGTGATATTAGGGCTAAAAGTGAGCTCGTTTTATTATATATGCAGAGTGATGAACACAGCTTAGCCTATGAGTTAGCAAAAGAGGTTTATAATAGAACACCAAATAACCCTTTAAATGCCAATAACTACTTGTCATGTATATTTCATAGAGACAAAGCTAATTCGGATAGGGATTTAATAGAAGAAATAGTGGGAAAATTAGAATCCGATCCTTCAGAGCGCTCTCAGGAAATGTGGAGAAGTGCAAGAGCTAAAATTTTAGCCAATTTTGATAACAATATAAATGAAGCTTACAGTCTTTTGGAAGAAACAATTGAACTATTCCCTGATGTTGTTTATCCCATCTTAACACTGGCTGATTTAGCTATTCAGTTTAAAAATATTGATAAGCTAAAATCTGCTATTGAGTTATTAGATAAAAAAATGACTAAAAACTCACAAACATATAGGTCTTACATTAGATATAAGTCTATTTATACTGCGTATACTGGGAACCTTACTGGAGCAATGCAAATGGCTAAAACTGAACTTGCGGGTATGCGAAAAGAAGCACTAGATTCATTTCTACAACGATTATCAATTATTCATTAGAATCCAATATTTTATTAAGCGCTGAGCCAAACTCAGCGCTTAATAAACAAGAGCAGATAAACTTACTTATGTCTTCCTTGCAAACATGCAACGACGTCTTGTAGCTCTAGACCTTGGCGCTGTAGCAACACGATTAGGTGATATATCAAATCAGCGGATTCATTGGTTAGCTCTTCGTTATCATGTTTCATTGCAGCTAAAGCGACCTCAACGCCTTCTTCTCCCACTTTTTGACAACTGCGGCTTAAATCTTTAGCAAACAAAGAGGCGGTGTAGCTTTTTTCAGGGTCGTCGTTTTTACGCGATACAATTACTTGCTCAAGCTGCGCTAAGAAGCTTAGGCTTGGTTTTGCAGCATCACCAAAACAACTTTGTGTGCCTAAGTGACACGTTGGCCCAAGTGGGTTAGCCAGCACTAAAATAGAGTCATAGTCGCAATCAGTATGGACAGACACTACTTCTAAGTAATTCTCAGAGGTTTCGCCTTTGGTCCATAAACGGTTTTTTGAACGCGAGTAAAACGTCACTTTTTGCTTTTCAAAGGTGACTTGCAGCGATTCTTGATTCATAAAGCCTTGCATTAAAATAACCCCAGTACGGGCATCTTGCACGATGGCAGGGATCAATTCGCTTTTAGCAAAATCAACTTGGGTAAGGTTTTGTTTGGTTAGTTGCATAGTCGCGCCGCCACTTGGTTATCTATTAAATATTGTTTTAATTCGCCGATGTTGATCACATT
This sequence comes from Pseudoalteromonas sp. SG43-7, assembly GCF_014164295.1. NCBI lineage: Bacteria > Pseudomonadati > Pseudomonadota > Gammaproteobacteria > Alteromonadales > Pseudoalteromonadaceae > Pseudoalteromonas > Pseudoalteromonas sp. SG43-7. The sequence goes on along the minus strand of NZ_JACJEY010000007.1, from coordinate 137,333 downwards.
TTTGTGAAATACGCTAGCTGCCAGTGCGCCATCAACGTGGCTTTGTTTAAATACATCGACAAAATCTTGCATGGTGCCAGCACCGCCTGAGGCGATAAGTGGAATATCACACAAAGCACGTATTTTAGACAGCTGCTGGTTATCGTAGCCATTGCGTACGCCATCTTGGTTCATGCAGTTGAGTACGATTTCGCCTGCGCCTAAGTCTTGCACGCGTTTTACCCATTCTTGCGTTTTATAACGGGTGCGGCTTGACGCATTAGGATCGCCAGTAAGCTGATACACTAAATATTCGCCAGTTACTTCATCGTAAAAGCTATCAATGCCGACAACGACACATTGTTTACCAAACTCATCATGTAGTTCTTTGATAAGCTCAGGGCGGGCAATAGCAGGGCTGTTTATACTGATTTTATCAGCGCCGCGTTCTAATACGCGTGCTGCATCAGCCACTGATTTAATACCACCTGCAACACAAAATGGAATATCAATATGACGTGCTATGCTCTCTACCCAGTTTACATCGAGAAGGCGTTTTTCAACACTGGCGCTAATTTCATAAAATACCAGTTCGTCAGCACCAGCTTCGCTATACGCTTTAGCCATTGTTAATATGTCGCCAACCACTTCGTGGCCTTTAAATTTAACGCCTTTGACTACTTGGCCGTCTTTAACGTCTAAACACGGGATTATGCGTTTTGATAACATGCCAACGCCTCCTCTACATTAAATGCGCCATCAAGCAGTGACTTACCTAATATAACACCGCCTACGCCAAGCTCTTTGAGCTTTTTAATGTCATCAAGCGAGCTTACACCCCCAGAGGCTTGTACTTTAATATTGCTGTTGTGTTTTATTAAGTCTTCATATAATGCAAATGAAGGACCAGTCATGGTGCCGTCTTTACTGATGTCCGTGCATAGAAAATCAATTACACCCAGTGCTACATAAAAATCGACTAATTCAAATAAGCCGAATTCTGATTCACTTAACCAACCGTGGGTGGCAGGTGCCCAGCCATTGTCGGTTTTATTAACGTCGAGGGCGATAACAAAGTGCTTGGCACCGAATTTTTCAATCCAGCTTTTTACTTCATCACGTTTTTCAACCGCCATAGAGCCAATTACTACTTGGTTAGCACCGGCTTTAAGCCAGTCGCTTACGTCTTGTTCAGTACGAATACCGCCACCAACTTGATACGGTACGTTAAGTACTTTGGTGGCTGCTTGAATGTGTTGCCATTGTTTTTTATTAGGATCGCGTGCGCCTTCTAAATCAACAAGGTGTAATTTACCTGCGCCGCTTTGTGCGTACTCTTGTAAGCGCGCACCAAGCTCAAACGGGTAAAACTGTGCGGTATCGTATTTACCTTGATATAAGCGCACAATTTGATTTTGTAATATATCTAATGCTGGAATAATCACTTGAATTCTCTTTATTAATTTGTGTTGATACGCTTTATTTATAGCTGCCAGTCTAAAAAGTTCTGCAATAACTGAGTGCCGATTTTAGCGCTACGTTCAGGGTGAAATTGCATACCCGCGTAGTTATCGTTGGCAACAATCGCTGAGAAGGTTTGCCCGTATTCGCCACTAACCAATGTTGCATCATTCACGGTATGAGCAAAACTATGCACAAAATATACTTGCTTGTTTGCATCAAGGCCTTTGGTTAAAGCATGTTCACGATTAACGGTGAGGTTATTCCAACCCATGTGCGGAGACGTTAAACTACCCACATCAAGTGCTTTAACGTGCCCAGGTATTTTGCCAAGGCATTGCACATTACCTTCTTCAGTGCTTTCGCACAGTAACTGCATGCCTAAACAAATCCCCATCAGAGGGCGTTGGTATTCATTGATTGCCTGTTGCCAACCGCCTTCTACCAAGCGCTTCATAGCAACAGATGCATGGCCAACACCTGGTAAAATAGCGCGTTCAAAGTTTTTAAGTTGCTCTGGCGAGGTGATAACTTCTGGCGTTTGCCCTAAGCGCTCAAAAGCAAAGCGTACAGAGTTTATGTTGGCACAACCGGTGTTAATTATGGCAATCATAAACACCCCTTAGAGCTGGCTGTTTGTTGGCTGGCATCAGCGGCAATGGCCATACGTAAAGCGCGAGAAAACGCTTTAAATAAACCTTCAACTTGGTGATGGCAGTTACCGTCGCTAACCGACAATATTAAGCTGATCGCTGCATTGTCGCTTAAGCTTTTGAAAAAGTGTTCAACCATTTGTACGTCTAAATCACCGGCTTTTTCACGGCTAAAGTTAGCGTTTAATACAAACGAAGCACGACCTGACAAGTCAATTTGTGCCTCTGCTTTGCATTCATCCATCGGTAGCGCAAAACCATAGCGAGCAATTTGTGATTTAGTACCAATGGCTTGTTTAAGCGCTAAACCAAGGGCAATGCCGATATCTTCAACAAGGTGGTGCTCGTCAATGTGCAAGTCGCCGCTGGCTTGAATATCAAGGCCAATATTGGCATGGGTGCGAATTTGATCAAGCATGTGATCAAAAAAGCCAAGGCCGGTGCTGATCTCGCCATTTTTACTTTGATCTAAATTGAGTTTTACATCAATTTGCGTTTCTTTAGTGTTGCGAGTCACGCGGCCTTGTCGATCAGCGGTGGTAAGTTTAGTGACAATTGCATTCCAATCACCGTCATACAAAATACCTTCACAACACAAGTTTTGTGCAAGGCCAATATCTGTTTGGCGATCGCCAATCACAAATGAGCGTGCTAAATCGACTTTACCTGAGCGCATTAACTCGGTAAGCAACCCTGTTTTTGGCTTACGACAATCACAATTTTGCTCATTAAAGTGTGGGCAAATTAATACGTCGTCAAATTTAATGCCTTGGCTTGATAAAATAGCCATCATCTTATCTTGGGCAATATCAAAATCAGCCGTTGGAAAGCTGTCAGTGCCTAAGCCATCTTGGTTTGACACCATCACTAAACGATAGCCTGCGCTTTGTAATTGCAAAAGAGCAGGGATCACGTTTGGTAAAAACGCTAACTTTTCAAGACTGTCTACTTGCTTGTCGGTGATTGGCTCTTCAATAATAGTGCCATCACGGTCGATAAATAAATACGGGTTGCTCATGATACTTCCTGCTCTTTAAAAGTGGCTGATTGGCTTAGGCCATCTAACCATATTTTTACTTGTTCTAGTTCTTGCTCACTGCCGATTGAAATACGTAGCCAATCGTTTTCGCCGTATAAAGTAAAAGCACGCATAACTAAGCCTTGCTCAAGTGCGATATTAAAGCTGTTTTTATCGGCGAGCTTTAGGGTGACAAAATTTCCTTCGCCACTGAGCACTTGTAATACGGCAGGGGAGGCTTCGAGCCACTGCTTTAGCTTTGCCCTTAGTGCATTTAAAATACTTACTTGGCGACGCATTGAAGTAATGGCATCTGGGCTAAGTGCATTTGCAGCAATGCTTGCCACTACCGTTGATACTGGATACGGTGCAATCACTTTACGGATTGGCGCTAGTACTGACGATTGGGCAAGAGTAAAGCCTGTACGCAGGCCTGCTAACGCAAATGCTTTAGAGAGCGTTCTAAGTACTACTATGTTGGCAAATTCGTTGATGAGTTTGCTTGCACTTTGCTCTGGGCAAAATTCAATATAAGCTTCATCCACAACGACCAGTGCTTTATCGGCAAGTGCTGTTGCAATAGCCTTTATTTTTTCAAGCGGTGTTAAGCTGCCTGTTGGGTTATTTGGATTACAAATAAACACTAATTTGCTATTACCAACAGCGTTGATTATTTCATCAACAGTACCATCGAGTAATAATGCTTGGCTTAAGCCATTTATTGCTACGTTGTGGGTGTCGGCGGTGACTTTGTACATGCCGTACGTAGGTAAAAATAAAGCAACCGAATCTTGCTCTGGTTGGCAATAGGTGCGTACCAGTAGCTCAATACCTTCATCCGCACCACGGGTCATAAGTACTTGTTCAGCAGTGAGTCCTGCGTAATCAGCATAGCGGTTAATAACATTGATAGGCTGCGGATCAGGGTAGCGATTTAAATCATTAATGCTGATATCGATACTTTTAACATACGGGCTTTCATTTGCATTAAGCCACGTTGTGCCGGTTAGTTTCTCACTTTTTGCCGAGCTATATGCTGCTAATGCATCAATATTGGCCGGTAATAAAGGATTATTGCTCATTGTTCATCGCCTCTAAACGCACCTTAACGGCATTTGCGTGGGCATCAAGTCCTTCTGCATCAGCCAATGGTAAAATTGCTTTTGATAAGTTTTTTAAACCATTTTGAGTAATGGTTTGTACGGTATAAGTGCGAAAAAAATCAAGTAAGTTTAAGCTTGAATAAGTGGCACTGTAGCCATAGGTTGGTAATACGTGATTAGTACCAGAGGCATAATCACCAGCAGATTCTGGCGTGTAGTCACCCACAAATACAGATCCTGCATTTTTAACTTTGTTTAAATACGGGTTGGCATCAGCCAGTTGCAGTATTAAGTGTTCAGGGCCGTATTGTGCTGATACAGCAAATGCTTGCTCGATTGAATCAACCAAAATAAGCGATGAATTAGCCAATGCTTTTGCGGCAATATCTTGACGCGATAGTTTAGCTAATTGGCGTTCAATGGCTTGCTCGGTGCGGGCAATCATACGTTCACTGTTACACAGTAAAATTACTTGCGAATCAGCGCCGTGCTCAGCTTGAGATAATAAATCAGCGGCAATAAATTCAGGGTTTGCGCGCTCATCGGCAATCACTAACACCTCAGATGGGCCCGCAGGCATATCGATCGCCATGCCTGGTATGGTCTGAGCTACTAGTTGTTTAGCCATAGTCACAAAGCTGTTACCCGGGCCAAAAATTTTATTCACCTTGGGCACTGAGTCTGTACCATAAGCCATTGCGGCGATTGCACCTGCGCCGCCACTTTCTACGATTGTTTTGATACCGCATAGTTTAGCCGCATATAAAATTGCTGGGTTTATCGGTAAATCACCTTGCACCGGTGTTGCTAACACTACGGTTGTCGCACCACTTAGCTGCGCCAGTACACCTTGCATGATCACTGATGAAGGCAATGGCGCACTGCCACCTGGCACATATATTCCAACGGCTTCAATGGCTTGGTATTTTAGTTCACATAACACACCGGGCTGAGTCGACAATTTAATATCTTTGGGTAGCTGTGCTTGGTGAAAACGTTTTACATTAGCGTAGGCTGTGTCTATCGCGTATTTAAGCTCAGCGCTTAACTGCTGCTCAGCGGCATTGATCTCACTTTGCGGCACTAATAAGCGCGGATTTTCGCGGTTATCATATTGCTTAGCCATGTCGAGTAAGGCTGTGTCGCCTTGCTCTTTTACGTTTGCCATAATTGCTTGGCAAATAGCTTCTACTTCCACACTTGCACTAACAGCAGGGCGCATTAGCGCCGCTGCTTGTGCATCTTTGGAAACCTCATTCCAGCGCAACATTGACTTACTCCATCATTTTTTCAATTGGCATAACGAGGATAGAGTTGGCGCCTAGCGCTTTTAATTGCTCCATTGTTTCCCAAAATAATGTTTCACTGCTCACCATGTGCAGGGCTACGTACTCATCAGAGCCAGCAAGCGCTAATACCGTTGGTTGGCCAGAGCCTGGTAAAATATCGCAAATTTCATCCAGTTTATCTTTTGGCGCGTGCAGCATGATGTATTTGCTTTCTTTGGCTTGTCTCACGCCGCGTAAGCGTGGCATAAGTTTGTTGATAAGCGCTAGTTTGTCAGCATCTTGTAAGTCTTTATTTTGGATAAGGCAGGCGTTTGATTCTAAAATAGTATCGCCTTGCATAAGGCCGTTGGCTTCAAGTGTGGCACCGGTAGATACTAAATCACAAATTGCATCGGCAAGTCCTGCACGTGGTGCGACTTCTACAGAGCCAGTCAGCATTACTGTGCTGGCGTTTATGCCTTCACGCTTTAAGTATTGAGTTAAGATTTCAGGGTAGGTTGTAGCAATGCGTTTGCCTTCAAACCAGCTTTTATCTTGCTTGCCAAGTTCTGACGGCCATGCAAGTGCAAGGCGACAGTAGCCAAAATCAAGTTTAGACAGTTTAGTAACTTCACTTGGTACGCCTTGGCGCTGGCGCTCAGCTTGTACTTCAACGAGTACGTTTTCGCCTACTATGCCTAAATCACACACGCCGTCCATTACCAGACCGGGTATATCGTCATCGCGCACCCGTAGTACGTCAATCGGCATATTGGTCGAGTGGGCAATCAAACGTTGCTCACGCAAGTTAAGTTTAACACCTAGCTGTTTTAGTAAGTCTTGGCAATCTTTAGAAAGGCGGCCACCTTTTTGGATGGCGATACGTAGACGGTTGCTATTACTCATTATTCATTTTTCCTTTAATTTAAAAACTAAAAACCCCGAGGGAACCTCAGGGCGAAAAATGAATCATTGTATGTTGACTCGCCAGAGGTTCCTTTTAGGAATAACCTCTCAGCGAAAGACCTGACAGGTTATTCCGGTGAATGGTGGTGATGATGTACTGTTGTCAGGTTTAAGCGCATTATAATATATCCTAAATAACTTTCGTTTTATCATTGCTTCATGTAAACAAAAGTGTTTAATCTGTTTAAGTAAATTTCACATATAGAAAAACACATTTGTGGGGAAGCTGGCAAGTTTTTTTTGCATAAATTAAAGAATAAGCTATAACGGCCGATGATAAGAGTAACCAAAGGAGGAACGTATGGATATTATGATCCCTTATTTAGGGCAGATCACTCGTTTGCAACTTGAGTCGAAAGGCGCTTTTCATATTGCGGGGCTAAAAGATTCGAACGCGCAGCGAATTGAACGTGAAAAGCGGCAAAAACGTCAGTTGGAGCGCAAAGAACTACTGTCTAAAGAAAAGCTTGAAACAGCTAAGAAAGAGCGCAATACAGACGAGGAAGACGAAACCCATTTAGACACATGGGCGTAATATTTCTAGGATCTTATGCATAGAAAATGCATAACTAATTCTAGCACCGTAAGCATTAGCTTGCGGCGCCAGAAGTAAGTTTAAATGTTAGTTTTGTTGTTTGGCACTAATGCTACTGTGAATTAACGGCGAAATAGTGAGCCCTTGCACAATAATCGAAAATATCACCACAACGTAGGTAACAATAACAAGCAGGTTGTGTAAATCAGAGCCGCCCACAAATACCTGATCACGAGGAATTGCCGCAGCCATTGCTAAAGCAAGGCCACCGCGCAGGCCGCCCCAGGTTAAAATTTTAACTGAGTGTTTGTCGTATTTTCTAAATTTCTTAAATACCACAAATGGTGCGCCAACACTGATAAAGCGAGCAAGTAATACTGCAGGCACCATTAGTAGTCCTAAACCAATTTCAGCTAGGCTGATGGGCATAGTGACAATTAGCATCCCGATAATCAAAAATAACAATGCATTCAAAAAGCTGTCGGTGGCGTGCCAAAAGTCTTTTACGTAGCGAGTGTCTTCAGGCCCGGTGCGCTCTGTCGCTTTAGTACGGGTTATATTACCTAACAATATACCGCTAGTTACCATCGCCAGTGCGCCAGATATTTCCCATATATTGGCAGCGGCGAATCCTGCTGTCGGTATAGTTAAGGTTAGTAACAAGCGAATATTTACATCACGACTGTTGATGATCAGATAATGACCCACTAACGCAATCACTAAACCAAATGCAATCCCTCCCAGTGCGTCGACAAAGAATAGCTCTGCAATGCCTGCTGCACTGGCTTCAGTGTCGAGAAAAGCCACGGCAAAAATAGTGGTAAAAATAACTAAACCAATACCGTCATTAAATAATGATTCACCTTCAACTTGCACAGAAATGCCTTCAGGGGCACGCATTTGTTTAATAATTGCAAGCACTGCAATTGGATCGGTTGGACTTATTAATGCACCAAACAATAAACAATAGATAAAAGGCACCGCAAAGCCTAACGCGGCAAATAAGTAAAAGCTTAAAAAGCCAATGATAAAGGTGGAGGCTAAGGTCGAAAATAACACCAGTACGGTAATTTCAAAACGTTGTTTTTTGAGTGCCGCAAGGTTAATTTCCAGTGCGCCTGCAAACAGTAAAAAGCCGAGCATGCCTTTGAGTAATAATTGATTAAAATCGATACTTGAGACTATTTGTGTAATCTCCAGTGCGGTTGAATCGCCCAATAATTTTACCGCGAGTATTAATAACAATGAAATCACTACTGAGCCAGTTGTTATGGCAATAGTGGTTTGCATTTTGAGGATATACTGGTTAGCAAATGCGATAAAAATCGCTAATGCAGATAAAAAACAAATGAGGTACCAAGCATTCATTGTTTGACCTTAAATAATATATTGGAATGAGCAAAAAGGAATGTACTTTCGCGCAGGTATGTTACTCCTGAGACTTTCAAATGTCACCGCGATAATACTGTTAATTACACTTTTAATAGGCGTTTATGCTACTGACGCAATGACAGCGAAATTAATTGATGGTTTTGTTTGAAGTTTTATGGGTATGAACAGCTTCTAAACGTCAACAGCTTCTTTTTCTAGTCGTCAACATTTGCAGTTTGCTATCTATATCGGTAGTCCTATTGCCAATTAATTATAGAGCCGAGTAGCAATGACATTTAATGTATTACCAATAATAAAAACAAATGATATGTAACCACATGTTAATTTAATGTAATTATTTATTTACAGTTTTCCGGGGTTTTGTTAGTGATTAATTAACAATGTTGGTTTAAGTTGTTGTTTTAAAATGTTTCTGTTTTGGTTTTTTGTTATTTAATGTTAATTTTTTGTTTCATTTTCAATTTCACTGAAAGCAGTATAGGCTGAACTTGAATCGGGAACGGGTAGTGCCGGTTTAATACAAAAATATTAAATAAATAACAACTTAAATGGAGCGTAAACGTGAATTTATCTAAAATCACATTAGCAACACTTGCTGCTCTTGCGGTAACGCAAGCATCAAGTGCAGTAGCTGCAAATAAACAATATCTAAATGAACAAGCAGCCCTAACTACAGCTTTGCAAAATAGTGCGTCATCGGTACTTATGGCAAGCCCAATGCAGTTAGTTGGTTTAGATGCAGGTAATGAGTTAGTCGTATTAAAAGAAGTAAAAAGTAACAATGGTGATACGACACGCCGTTATCAACAACAGTATCAAGGATTACCAGTCATTGGTGATACTGTGAGTTTAACGTTTGATAATAACGGCCAATTAAAACGCGCTCATGGTGCTGCTGTATATGATATTAGTAGTGATATAAGCTCAGTGATGCCAAAACTCAGTAAAAAAATGGCTATTACACAGGGGTTAAAAAACTCCCCCGCAGCGGCTAAATCAGTAAGCCTTAAAAAACACAATGAACAATCGCGTTTAGCGATTTGGCTTGATGCGCAACATGTCGCACATTTAGTGTATGAAGTATCGTATGTTACTTATGGTGCTAATCCTTCTCGACCTTATCAGATCATTGATGCGAATTCTGGTGAGGTTTTGCATAGCTTTGATAACCTTCAACATGCCAATGCGACAGGCCCTGGTGGAAATTTAAAAACAGGAAAGTACATTTACGGGACTGATTTTAGTAGTTTAGATGTGTCGCAGTCAGGCAACACTTGCACCATGAATAACGCAAATGTTAAAACCATTAATTTAAATGGTGGCACCAGTGGCTCTTCAGCGTATTCCTTTACTTGCCCCGAAAACACCTTTAAGGAAATAAATGGCGCTTATTCGCCATTAAATGACGCGCACTACTTTGGTAATGTTATTTTTAATATGTATAACGACTGGATTGGTTCTCCTCCGCTGTCTTTTCAATTGCAAATGCGTGTTCATTACGGCAGTAATTATGAAAATGCTTTTTGGGACGGATCAGCAATGACTTTTGGTGATGGTCAAAATACCTTTTATCCATTAGTTAGTTTAGATGTTTCTGCTCATGAAGTTAGCCATGGTTTTACTGAGCAAAATTCAGGGCTGGTATACAGTGGGAAATCGGGCGGCTTGAATGAAGCGTTTTCTGATATGGCTGGTGAAGCTGCCGAGTTTTATATGCTAGGCACTAATGATTGGTTAGTTGGCCAAGAAATTTTCAAAGGCAATGGTGCATTGCGTTACATGAATAACCCGACCCAAGATGGTAGTTCAATTGATAACCAATCGAGTTATTATTCTGGGATGGATGTACATTACAGCTCAGGTGTATTTAATAAAGCATTCTATAACTTAGCAACTAAAGCTGGTTGGGATACTAGAAAAGCTTTTGAGGTTATGGCGCGTGCAAACCAATTATATTGGACCGCTAGTACTAATTGGGACTTGGCTGGTAATGGTGTAATGGATGCGGCATGTGATTTAGATTACAGCCCAGTTGATGTACAAAGCGCACTTGCGGCAGTGGGTGTAACGTCAAATTTAAGCCCTGGTAGTAGTTGTGGAGGAGTAGAGCCACCAATTGACGAGCCACTTAGCAATGGCGTGCCACGCACTGGGATCAGTGGTACAGAAAAACAGCAACTGTTCTTTACCTTAGAAGTACCAGCTAATGCCACTAATTTGCAGTTTAACACGGTAGGTGGCAGTGGTGATGCGGACTTGTATGTAAAATTTGCGCAAAGACCAACACTAAATAGTTTTGACTGTAACAGCACGACTTCAACCAGCACTGAACGCTGTGCTATCAGCAATGTTCAAGCAGGTACTTACTATGTAATGGTTGAAGCCTGGAACCAAATATCGGGCGTTTCACTCACGGGGAGTTTTGATGGCGGTGATACGGGTACTACACCGATAAACCGTACTGAAACCAATGTAAGTGTTAGCTCAGGTGGTTGGACTCGTTTTAGTCAAGAACTAAGCGCAGGTTATTCAACATTGAATGTTGCTATAGCGGGTGGTTCTGGTGATGCAGACTTGTATGTTAATTTTGGCTCGCCATCATCAACATCGTCTTATCAATGTCGACCATATAAAAATGGTAACAACGAAAGTTGCGAAATTACTGCTCCACAAGCGGGCACTTGGTATATTGATTTACAAGGCTACAGAGCGGCAAGTGGCGTAACGTTAACAATAACGGCTAACTAATCCCTCACCTAAGGGAGCATTCGCTCCCTTTTTTACCCTTATATTTTCAGAGTCTGAATTTGGGTAAACACAGAAAAAAAGGAAACTGTTATGAATATCTTTGCACCAAGCGTCCTGCTTGGCACTGTGTCATTATTGGTAAGTCAGCTGGTAATAGCACAAGAGCCTGACAGTATTTGGGTAAGTATTGACCCTGTAGCAGCTAAACATTACAAATTAAACCAAACAGCTCATAAACACAGTACAGAGCTCCTCGCTCCACAAGCATCCAGCTTATCTTCTGTTAATTTTATGCGTATTAAACAGGCTGAAGTGGCTAATTTAAGTGAATTTATGCACGACAATTACCATCGTTGCGGTGGCTTTGTAGCACATGAATCATTGCTTGAGGCGCAGCTTTATACTGAGCAATTAGCTAAAGTACAGAATCAGTCAATCAACAGTTTGGCTATTAACTACACAATAGATAATGCGCAAACGGTACAGACACTGATCAATAACATTAGCCCTAATGATCTAACCAATACCGTTAATTCGTTGAGTGCTTTTAATAATCGCTATTACTCAGTACAAAGTGGAGTTGATGCATCTCAATGGTTAAAAGATTATTGGCAACAGTTAGCGAGCAACCGCGCTGATATTAGTGTTGATTACTTTAGCCATAGTTGGTCGCAATCATCTGTAATTGTGACTATTCAAGGCAGCGAAAAAGCGGATGAAATAGTAATTGTTGGCGGTCATTTAGATTCAATTAATCAATCAAATCCTAGTAATGGCAGAGCGCCCGGTGCGGATGATAATGCCTCCGGTATTGCGGTCTTGTCGGAAGTGCTTCGGGCAATCGTAGATAATAACTATCAACCACAAAGAACAATCCAAATTATGGGTTTTGCAGCTGAAGAAGTAGGGCTGCGAGGTTCAAAAGCGATTGCAACGGCGTATAAATCACAGGGCAAAAATGTGGTAGGTATGGTGCAATTTGATATGACCGGTAATCATGGCAGTAGCGATGATATTGTGATGATGACAGATTATACTAACAGCGGCCAAAATCAGTTTTTGGGACAATTGATCGATACTTATTTACCCACCCTAAGTTATGGTTTTGATCAGTGTGGTTATGGCTGTTCAGATCATGCTTCGTGGTATCAGCAGGGCTTTGCCGCCTCAATGCCATTTGAGTCGCGCATGGCTGATATTAACCCGCTAATCCATACTGCAAACGACAGTAATTTTGATGCTGATCATGCGAGTAAATTTGCCAAGCTTGCGGTGAGCTACTTAGCTGAAATGGCTAAAAATGCCGGCTATGAAGTACCACCCACTGACAATGAACTGGAAAATGGTGTCACAGTGTCTGGAATTAATGCGCTTGCTAAAGAACAAGTTTTTTATACCTTAGCAGTCCCTGCAGGAAGTAGTAATTTAAACTTTACTACAGCAGGTGGCAGTGGCGATGCTGATCTATACGTTAAGTTTGGCGCACTGCCTACTTTACAAGACTTTGACTGTAACAGTACTAATTCAAACAGTAATGAAGCATGCGCTATTAGTAATATACAATCAGGTACATATCATGTCATGGTTGAAGCATGGAGCGCTATTACCGGTGTTTCCTTAACGGGTAGTTATGATGGTGACAATAATGTACCGACACCGGTTAATCGTACCGAGACGAATGTCAGTGTGGCAACAGGAGGTTGGACTCGCTTTAGTCAAAATATCAGTGCGGGTTACGCGTCGTTAAATATTTCTATTTTAGGTGGTAGCGGGGATGCTGATCTGTATGTGAATTTTGGTTCGCCGTCATCAACGTCAACATATCAATGTCGACCTTATAAAAATGGTAATAATGAAAGCTGTACTATTAGCAATCCCCAAGCTGGTGCTTGGTATATTGATTTACAAGGTTACACTGCGGCAAGTGGTATTACTTTAACGATCAACGCACAATAATAACAATAGCAAAGGAGCATTGCTCCTTTGCTATTTGCTTTGCGTATTCACTTGCCCTTGGGGCTATGCTTACGTAAAATCCCGCTATTATTTTTAGCAAAGCGATCGTTATTATCAAACAGCTTTTTAGTGCAGCAGGCCCGTTAGCGCAATCTCTAGATGGTTATACGCCTCGCCAACCGCAGATCGATATGGCGGTTGCGGTGAGTGATGCATTGAAAAACCGCTCGCAATTAGTGGTTGAAGCGGGCACTGGTACAGGTAAAACCTACGCTTATTTAGCCCCCGCGCTAAAGTCTAAAGGTAAAACAATAATTTCAACCGGCACGAAAGCGCTGCAAGAACAATTATATCACCGTGATTTACCTCAATTAGTCAAAGCGCTTAGTGCGAGTAAAAAAACCGCGCTGCTAAAAGGGCGCAGTAACTATCTATGTACTTATCGGCTTAATCAGCATGTTGCCCATGTACCGACCGATGATTCTGATGTGATGCATCAATTGGCCATGGTGGCTAAATTTGCCAGTGAAACGCACACCGGTGATCTGGCTGATTGTATTGGTATCGAAGAAGATGCCAAAGTATTACCTTATGTAAGCTCCACTGCGGATAACTGCTTAGGTAAAGAGTGTCCTGATTTTCAAGATTGCTATATTCGCAAAGCCCGCTTAAAAGCGATGGATGCCGATATAGTAGTGGTTAACCATCATTTGTTTTTTGCAGACATGGCGGTAAAAGATACCGGCTTTGCTGAACTCATTCCCACAGCTGATGCCTATATATTTGATGAAGCACACCAATTAAGTGAAATTGCCAGTGATTACTTTGGTGAGAGTATCAGCACTAAAAAGCTGGTGGACTTAATTAATGATTTACGAGCAATTTATCGCTCTGACATTCCGGATATGTTGCAACTTGGTAAAACCTTAAATAAGCTTGAAACCAGTGTTGCAGACTTGCGCTTACAATTTGGCTTAGATGGTAGCCGAGGTGATTGGCGACAAATGCTGGCAAGTAAAGAAATTTGCGCCGCGTTACATAGGGTGATCAGCGATTTAGACTTTTTGTATCAAGTACTCAAACATTGTTTAGACCGTAGCGATAAAATAGAACACCCATTTGAGCGTACCTTAGCTTTTAAAGGGCAATTAGAGCGGGTGTTTGATATAAGCCAAACAGGTAACAGTTATTGGTATGAAACAACACGCCGCTATTTAACCGTACATATAACTCCGCTTAACGTATCAGTTAAATTTGCGCAAATGATGGCAGACACGGGGGCTGGCTTTGTATTCACCTCAGCGACTCTATCTGTCGATAATGCACTTGATCATTTTAACGCAAGCCTAGGCCTTAAGCCTGCCAAAAGTATGATGGTTGATAGTCCGTTTGATTATTATCAGCAAGCCTTATTATGTTTACCGCGTTATTTGCCTGAAACACATGCAGCGAATATGCCTCATGCGATTGTTAAGCTTACCCTCGATTTAATTAAAGCAGCAAAAGGGCGCTGCTTTGTATTGTTTACCAGCTATCGGATGATGCATTTAGTCGCCGAAGGGCTAAGTACGCAGATTGATTATCCTATTTATATGCAAGGGCAAATGTCTAAACGTATTATTTTAGAAAAATTTACCCGCCATGGTAATGCCGTATTATTAGGTACTGCGTCGTTTTGGGAAGGAGTTGATGTCAGAGGTAGCACACTCAGTTGTGTTATTATTGATAAGTTACCCTTTGCAGCACCCGATGATCCACTGCTCCAAGCTAAAATGCAAGATGCGCAATTACAAGGACATGATCCTTTTGCTTATATTCAATTGCCACAAGCGGTGATTGCACTAAAACAAGGCGTTGGACGACTGATCCGCGATAGTAAGGATAAAGGGGTGTTGGTGATTTGCGATAACCGTTTAGTGACACGCCAATACGGCCAAGTCTTTTTAAAAAGCTTGCCGCCGATGCGCCGCACACGAAGCCTTCAAGTGGCCAGTGAATTTTTAGAACACATTAACTAGAGAAATAATTACCATGAATAACGCAATCAGTACTAGTGATATTAATCTATTAGCATTTGACGCTTCTACCGAAGCATTATCTTTAGTGCTCAATTATAATGGTCAGTTATTTCACCATTTTGAAGTATGCCCGCAACAGCATAGTCAAAAAATCTTACCGTTGGTTGATCAGTTGTTAGCTAAGGCAAATTGCCGTTTAACTGATTTAGATGTTATTGGTTTTGGCCAAGGCCCAGGTAGTTTCACTGGCGTGCGTATAAGTGTCGCCATTGCGCAAGGCTTAGCTTATGCATGTAAACTGCCACTAGTTGGTGTGTCAACGCTGCAAATGATGGCGCAGCAAGCTTATCAACAAACCGGTGAAAAAAGTGTATTTAGTGCTATTGATGCGCGTATGGGAGAAATATATTTTGCCCATTATAGACTCAGTGATAATGGTGTGATGACCTTACAAGGTGACGAACAAGTATTAAAACCCGCATTATTATCTCTTGCAGACGAACCAGGGATTGCAGTGGGCACTGGCTGGCAAACATACCCTGAGGCACTGGCAGATAACCCACAAATAGCTATCAATAACGACATCATATTACCTGATGCCGGTTTTATGTTGGCTACAATTAGCGATGATTTCAGTGCGCAACGTACGGTCAGTGCTGCGCAAGCTCAACCTAAATATGTACGTGATACAGTAACCTGGAAAAAATTACCTGGACGCGAATAAACTGATTAATAAAGCAACTTGCAAGGTTATTAAATTTGGCACATAATTTAATAACCTAAGTAACGAGACGCAACTTTGAATCTACCTATTGGCTCAGGGTTTTACTCGGGAGACATACCCGGTAAAATTACCTCAAGACAGATCAACACTAATAAACCTCAGGGTTTATTGGAGCAATCTGCTGCTGATAATAAACAGTCTGCGGAGTTTGTTAAATCAAGCCAAGCAGGTATTGCGCTGGCTGATAAGTTACAAAGTGATACTGCCCAACCTAGTTACCGACAAACGATTTATGACCAACCGACAGCCAAAGTAAGTCGTGCTATTTCAACCTACACCGAGTTTGCTAATTTAGAACGCCGAGCTGAAGTACAAAACTTAATTGGTGTGGACATCTACGCTTAACAATTAGACAGTAATTTAACTCTGTGTTGATGTGCCTGTATTTGGCAAAAGTTTACCTCCAGCTGTGATTAAAAAAGCCCAGATACATTATGACTGGGCTTTTTATAATAACCTTTAATGTTGCAGTTAGCCTCTACCCTCAGGAAAAGCAACATGCTAATTAAACGTTACTGCTGTTCAATAAAGCCGATCAGTTTATCGGCAATATCAGTATTGTTTTGTGAGCCGATAAATTTATCAGCACCTTTACCATAGGCAAATACTTGTACATCAATAGCAGTGTGACCGCCGGTAGTCCAACCGGTGAAGCTGGCTCTACTGATAATATCTTTGATGGCAAGATTAAGTGGTTTATCGCCTAGTTTTTTTGCTTGTTCAAGCTTGATCTGGTTTTCGGGAGTGTATTCTATATTCGTGTTAGCAGTCCAAATGGCTTTTAAATCATTAGACTCAGACATTAATTTAGTTAATTTAACGGCTGTGGCTTTCACGCCTTTTACTACCTCGGTTTCCCATTTATATTGACCATGCGCACCTAATGTTAAACCACCTGTTGAGTGATCTGCGGTGATCACCAATAAGGTATCCGGGTTTTTATCAACGTACGCTTTTGCTTGCTCGATTGATTTAGCAAAATCATCCATTTCCGCCATTGCACAGGCAATATCATTGGCATGGCCACACCAATCAATTTGGCTGCCTTCGATCATCACGAAAAAGCCATTTTTGTCATTTTCATCAAGTAACTCAAGCGCTTTATTGGTCATTTGTGCTAAGCGTGTTGGGTTATTATCTAACGCAAAGTCAAGCCCAACTGGAGCAAATAATCCCAGCGCAGGAATCTGCTTAATATCTTTTAACGCACTAAAGTCATCACTGTATTGATAGCCCGCTTGCTTAAATTCTGCAACTAAATTACGGTCTTCACGGATGTAATATTTAGTACCGCCACCGAGCATTAAATCAACGGGAAGTTTTCCGGCAATTTTATTATCAATGTAATCATTGGCAATTTCATCGTAGTTACGACGAGACTCATTATGTGCAGCGAAGCTTGCAGGCGTGGCATGATTGATTTGTGAGGTTGCAACTAATGCGGTGATCATGCCTTTTTGTTTGGCAATTTCGAGCATGGTTTTTACCGGTTTTTTATCGGTATCAACTGCAATTGCACCATTATAGCTTTTATGGCCGGAGCTCAAAGCTGTTGCGCCAGCAGCACTGTCAGTTACATAGGTATGGTCGTCAGGGTAAGTATGTGCCATACCTTTAAGAATTGTATCAAACACCGTACCTTCAATTTCTTTGGTCGACGGATCATCTTTAAAGTAGCGATATGCTGTAGTATAAGCGGGGCCCATGCCATCACCAATCATATAAATTATGTTTTTTGGTGCTTGCTCTGCGTATGCACTTGCCGAGCATAATAATGCCAAGAGGCTTATTTGTTTCTTCATCTTTGTACCCTGTTTATTATGTAGTGCCATTGTATACGCAATGTAGTATAAATAAATGTCTTTTACGTTAAACAAACTAAAAACAAAGGGGAATTACGCAGTGCATCCATTTTCAGTTCAAAGTGGCGCATTAACACTTCATGGCCTAACATTTGGGCAAGGAAAAGAGGTTGTCATTGCATTACATGGTTGGCTTGATAATTGTCATAGTTTTTTACCCATGTTAGAACATAACACCTTAACTGCAACTTGGTATTGTGTGGACTTTCCAGGACATGGTTTATCAGATTGGCGTGGTAGTGATGCACACTATTATTTCATTGATTACATTGATGATATTTATAATTTGATCGAAAAACTGGGAGTTAATAAAGTACATTTAGTTGGTCATTCTATGGGCGCAATGGCCGCAGGGCTTTTTGCTAGCTGCTTTCCTGATAAAGTAAATACAGTTACTATGATTGAAGGACTGGGAGTTGTCACAACACCCAGTGAAAAAGTGGTTGAGCAGCTTAGAAATGCAATTTTGAATCGACGTCGTGTAAATAAAAAAGCACCCCGACAGTACGAGTCAAAACAAATAATACACCAAGCACGGGCGACACAAAGTGACTTACCTTTGGATTTAATAGCACTTTTGATGGACAGAAATATACGAGAAACTGAACATGGATGGCTGCTAAGAACTGATCCAAAGCTTAAAAATCATTCAGGTTTTAGGTTTGATGAGCAACAATGCATAGCGGTAATAAGCGAAATAAATGTGCCGTGCCAATTAATTGTAGGCAGTAAAGGGTATCAATTTATTAGTGATAATTTAAATAAATATTCTAATTATTACAAAAGCTTAACAGTAAATGAAGTTGAAGGTGGCCACCACTGCCATATGCAAAGCCCTGAGCAATGTTTACAGCAGGTTCATGCATTTATGCTGCAAACTGGTGCATGTTAATTGTATATTTGCACAAAATGTGGGAATATTTGCGAATTAGAGTGATTGCTCAATTGTGAAATTGCCTTACTTAGTTTAAGGTTTAATAAAAATAAATTATAAATAGAACAGGAGCTAAGAGTGGACAAAATTTGGCTGAAGCGCTACCCAGAGGGGATGCCTGAAACAATCGATCCTGAGCACTACAACTCGTTGTTAGAAGTGTTTGAAAAAAGCTTCACTGACTACAAAGACTTGCCTGCTTTTACCAATATGGGTAAAACATTGAGCTATGATGAAATAGACCAAGCAACAAAACGTGTTGCCGTGTATATTCAAAAAGAGCTGGGATTGAAAAAAGGCGATAAAGTGGCTGTAATGATGCCAAATTTATTACAAACACCTGTTTCAATACTCGGTATTTTACGTGCCGGTTGTGTCGTAGTTAACGTTAATCCGCTTTACACTGTACGTGAGCTTGAACATCAATTAAATGATTCAGAAACATCAGCGATTTTTATACTGGCTAACTTTGCAGACACGCTTGAAAAAGCATTGCCGCACACTAAAGTAAAACACATCGTAGTTACCCAAGTGGGTGATATGGTGGGTGGCTTTAAAAAGCACTTGGTTAACTTTGTTGTTAAGCATATTAAAAAAATGGTGCCAAGCTATTCATTGCCTAACCCCATTAAGTTTGAAGCCTTACTTGCAGCGAACGAAAAAGATTACATTAAACCTGAAGTGTGTTTATCTGATATTGCTTTTTTACAATATACCGGTGGCACAACGGGTGTCTCTAAAGGTGCGATGCTGACCCATGGCAATATGGTAGGTAACTTAGAGCAGGTTTCTGGTTGCTTAGATCAAGTGTTAGAACGTGGCAAAGAAGTTGTTGTCACTGCTTTACCGCTTTATCATATCTTTGCACTAACAGCGAACTGCTTAACGTTTATGAAGTATGGCGGATTAAATTTATTGATCACCAATCCGCGTGATATGAAAGGCTTTGTGAAAGAATTAGGCCAACATAAATTCACCGCGATCACGGGCGTAAATACATTATTTAATGGTTTGTTGAATACACCGGGTTTTGCCGAGCTTGATTTTTCAAGTTTGAAAATGTCCCTTGGTGGTGGTATGGCTGTACAGCGACCTGTTGCTGAAAAATGGCAAAAGATCACCAGTAGCAAATTAATGGAAGGGTATGGTTTAACTGAGTGTTCGCCATTAGTTACTGTCAGTCCTTATGATCTAGATTCATACAATGGTTCGATTGGTTTACCTGCACCTAATACTGAGATCAAGTTGATGTTAGATAATGGTGAAGAAGCAGCCAAAGGTGAGCCGGGCGAATTATGGGTTAAAGGCCCACAAGTGATGGTTGGTTATTATAATCGTCCTGATGCAACGGCTGAGTGTTTGCAAGATGGTTGGTTTGCCACAGGGGATATAGCCACTTATGACGATGAAGGATTCTTTTATATTGTTGACCGTAAAAAAGATATGATCATCGTATCTGGCTTTAATGTGTTCCCAAATGAGATCGAAGAAGTGATTGCAATGCATGAAGGTGTTTTAGAAGCAGCAGCAATTGGTATCCCTCATGATGTTAGCGGCGAACAAGTTAAAGTTTTTATTGTTAAAAAAGACCCATCTTTGACTGAAAAAGATATAATAAAACACTGTCGTGATAATTTAACTAATTACAAGGTCCCTAAACTGGTTGAGTTTAGGGATGAATTGCCAAAAACAAACGTTGGCAAAATACTCAGACGAGCCTTGAAAGATTAGCAAGCTAAAAAAGCCGACATATGTCGGCTTTTTTATTGTAGGAGATTAAGTGCAATATCAATTGATCCAAACCCAAAATCAATTAAATGAGTTTGTAGAGCAGATCCGTAACAAACCCATCTTAGCAATTGATACAGAATTTATGCGTCGTCGTACTTTGTATCCTGAAGTTGCCCTTATTCAAGTTTATGACGGCGAACATTTAGCATTAATCGATCCGCTAGCCGAGCTATCATTGTTTGATTTTTGGCAGATTCTACGTGATCCTGCGGTGTTAAAAGTCTTGCATTCACCGTCGGAAGATATTGAAGTATTTCAAAAATACGCCGGCTTCGTACCAGCTCCCTTATTTGATAGCCAATTTGCCTTGCAGTTATTAGGCAATGGCAACTGCATGGGCTTTGCTCATATGGTAAAAAATTTACTCGATATTGAAATCGACAAAAGCGAATCACGGACCAATTGGTTACAGCGTCCGCTAACAATTAAACAACTCGATTACGCTGCAGCTGATGTATTTCATTTATTACCGTGCTTTAAAATTATTATTGAACAAATCAACGACGCTGGTTTCTTTGATATTGTGATCAATGAAAGTGAGTTGATTGCACAAAAACGGGCTTATCAAACACCGGATGAACATCTGTATCGAGACATTAAAAATGCTTGGCAATTAAAACCTGCGGATCTTGCTGTATTAAGAGAGCTTGCGGCTTGGCGTCGTAACAAAGCGATACGCAAAAATTTAGCGCTTAACTTTGTATTAAAAGAGCATTGCTTGGTTGAATTGGCAAAACGCAAACCAACGAGTTTAACTGCAATGCGTAATGTCCCAGAAGTCGATAGCATCGAAGTTAACCGCTCGGGCGTTGAAATCTTAAAGTGTATTGAAAAAGCTAAAGTGATCCCTGTTGCAGATTTTCCTGAGCCACTAAGACGACTTATTGACTTTCCAAGTTATAAAAAAGTAGCCAAAGAAATTAAACAAAAAATCACTGCAGTTGCTAAAAAACAGGGCATTCCAGAAGATGTATTTGCATCTAAAAAGCAAATCAACCAGTTGATCAGTTGGAATTGGAAGTTAACCAGCGCTGAGCGTGAACAGACTCCAAAGCCCGATTTACTTAACTCATGGCGTTATGAATACTTAAAAGACACACTGAAAGAGTGGGATGTATAATTATTAAGAGTTCATAGGGACTAAGATAGTTAATGTACTATTGTTAGTCCCTACTGTTTGTGTCAGAGGAGGGAGAAAGTTACTTTATTCGCCCATTTTAGCGAGGATCTTATCTAAATTAACTTTAGATTTAGCCACGCTTTGCATTGGTGTTAACCCATTCGGGTATTCTTCCTGCTCTACGACTAGCCACTGAGTGGCGCCATCAACAATCAATGTTTCTATTATTTTTTGCCATGGATAATCATTTTCACCTAATATAGGACTTAAGCCATCGTTAGGATGGGTGCGAACTTTTAAGTGGGTTGCCAGGGTTCGTCCTGGGTATTTTTTAATGAAATATTCAGGATCTTTTCCTGCATAATGTACCCAACCTATATCAAGCTGCAGTGGCAGGGTATTTGGCGTATTACTGGCAATAGCGTCCCAGTATGTCGCGTTTTGGAATTGATTAAACTCCTTATTATGGTTGTGAAAACCGATGTGCATAGCATAGCGCTGAGCGATTTCATTAACCTGAGTGAGTTGTTCGGTCAGAGAGGTGATTCCTTGTGGCTGCCAAGCTCTTTCATCCCAAGGTACAAATAAAATCGAGACACCAAGGGTTTTATAAAACAATAATGTGTCTGTTAAGGTGTCATCCGTTAAGGAGTCAAAGCCGATATGTGCGCTACTGACGACTAAATTTAGCTTAGCGAGTTTGTCCTGCAGTGCACTTGGATTGTTTTTATAAGGCCCAAAGTCACCTGCAAATTCCACACCTTGAAAGCCCATATCAGCAATAGATGAAAGGGTGCCATCAAAATCCGCTTTTAAGGCATCTTTAACAGACCAAAGCTGAACACTAACAGGGAGTAGTTGTTTGCTTGTTTTTGCATAGATAGACAGCGAGTTTAAAACACAAAAAATAAACAGAATTGAAATAACATAATTAAATAATGATTTGATTTTGAACATAAAAAACACCTAGGAGGAAAAGCAGGGAATTGCTCCCTGCTTAGGGCTGGGCTAGCTAAAAAATAGCTTAGTGTTAACTGGCAACTGAATCTTGATAAGCATACTCGGTCAAACCCAGTTCAGCTAAAACGCTATCTAAATGGGCTTTTGCTTCGTCAGTAGGTCCTGGGTAATCGCCTGCAATAGGCACATTACCTAAATAACCAATATCTTTACAACCTTGCGGTGTACAAAAGTAGGCACCAAGTACAAGATTTTTAAAGCGTAAAAAAGCATTACCAATGCGTTGAAACTGCGCAGGGGTTTCATCATCAAAATAAGCAATATCATTTAAGATGGCTGTTTGTTGCTCTTTTTTCAATGCGACAAATGGTGCTTTATAACGCAGCACTGCCTCATCATCGATCCATGCTAAGCCGTGTAAAATAGTAACGCGGTCTTTTTGTTGACCGTTATAAGGTGAGCTTACCCACTCATCAATCACACTCGGTACATTTACCTCAGTTGCACTTGGGTTGTTACCTTCGCTAGGCACGATATAATCGGCTAACACCGCAACTAAATTTAATTGTGCTTGAGTTAATGTCAATGGCCAAGGTGATTGTGGTGGCATAACCATATTTGGATCAGTGCCATAACCTTTAGCTGTTATAGGCTGTAAATCTAAGTCAGGCCAATGTCCTTTATCACTAATTTTCTCTTCTAACGCTTTACTACACCCTGCTGAAAGTGATATGGCGGAACCTGCGGCTAATAAACCAAGCCACTTTAACGATTCACGACGTGTCATGCCGGAAATATATTTGTATGAGTCAACACGATCTTCATTATGCATGTTACAGCGCTCCTTGTTCTATTTGTTTGGCTATCCAGGTTGAATTACGCATTGCCAATGTCATGATGGTTAATGTGCAATTTTTATGTGGATTAGAGGTAAATACCCCTGCATCCATCACAAATAAGTTGTCGCAATCCCATGTTTGGCCCCATTGATTGGTCACTGAATCCTTTGCTGAGCTGCCCATGCGAGTGGTGCCTACTTCATGAATGATCTCGCCACCTTTTGAAATTGCTTTTTCAGCAGCAGGTAATTTGCCCACAGTAGCCCCTAGATTTTCAAGGATCTGTTTCGCTGTTTTTAAGCCGTGCTCAATTTGTTTTAGCTCACGATCTGACCATTTGAAATGAAATTTCGAAACCGGAATGCCCCATTTATCTTTAACATTTTCATCAATTTCCATGTAGGTATCATCGTTGGGGAGCATTTCTCCGCGCAGCGCAAAGCCAACATAAGATCCATAGGCATCACGAACTTGTTGTTTTAGCTCAATACCATAACCACGTTTATCGCCAGAGACTCCAGAGCCAGGTTGATTAAAACCGCTACTGATCTCAAAGTGATAACCACGAGGAAAATCAAGCTCACCTTTGGCATGTGCTTTGTGTCCCCACCAAGGAATAAATAAATGGTTCCCAGTGTGGCCATCTTCGTTATAACGTGGGCGACCTTTTAATGCTGGAACTTGCGCACCAAGCCAAGCACCGGTTGAATCCATTAAGTTACGACCTACTTGGCCACTTGAGTTAGCTAAACCTTTGGGATGCTTGGCGTGTTTTGAATTTAGCAAAATTCGTGCGGATTCGCAGGCACTAGCAGCAAGGATCACGATATCTGCTGTCAGTGTTTTTTCAGCTACGGTTTGCTTATCTATATAAGTTACACCCGTTACTTTACCGTCATCATTAACAGCGACTGATTTAACCATTGCATCAGTAATTATTTCTAAATTCCCAGTTGCTTTTGCCATAGGTAATAATGAGGTTGTAGTTTGAAACGCCGCGCCGATTGAGCAACCATGGCCACAAGGTGTTGCATAAAAGCATGCCATACGATCATCTTTTGGCCGAGTTAATACTGCTCTGTGCATAGGTACGGCTGCGATACCCAGTTTTTTCGCACTGGCAGCAATCAGTAACTCAGGAATTCGCGGCGTTGGTGGTGGCTGTAATACCCCAGGTGCAGATGGCGGCATATCATCAAGGCCGGTATTGGTGCCGCAAATACCCACTAGTTCTTCCGTGATGTCGTACCATGGTGCGATATCATCATAAGTGAAAGGCCAATCTGCGCCGTTGCCATCTTGGCTTTTACCTTTAAAATCATGTTCACTAAAGCGTAATGAGTAACGTCCCCAGTGATTAGTTCTTCCACCTAACATGCGTGCACGCCACCAGTAAAAATCAGTGCCTTTGGCGTTAGTGTAAGGCTCATCAGGAACTTGCCAGCCACCATCGACGGTTGCATCGTAAAAGCCAAAGTTTTTGTCTTTATTTCCTGCGCCCATTAAAGGAGCTTCACTGTTACGGCGAAACATTGGGCTTTCTTTTTTTGGATCGTAATCACGCCCCGCTTCAAGTAATAATACTTTATGGCCTAGTTTAGTTAAGGTATAAGCGGCCATTGCGCCACCTGCGCCGGAGCCAACAACCAGTACTTTATGATCAAATGTAGACATGCTTATAGTTCCTTAATTTTTATATTTTTAAACCACACTTTGTCACCATGATCCTGTAAACCTATGCGACCTTCCTTTGCTGTTGCGAAGTTAGACCAAGTTGCAAATTTACTGTTTTTAACCAAGGTATTCCAAGTACTACTGCCCACAACAATACTGGCAGTGTTGACATCATTTTGCCAAACTTGTAAATGGTCATTAAGCATTCTAATACGCACCGTGTTCCACTCAGTTGCAGGTTTGTGAGCTGAAGTAGGTGGCGTAAATAAATCATAAATAGAGCCAGATAAATGAGAATCTATTTTCGTATCTGAATGACGTTCGTTATCTATAATTTGGATTTCAGGGGCGTGCGAGTAAATATATTTACCCAACTCATCGGCTAGAACAAAAATGCCACTATTGCCAACTTCACTAATTTTCCAATCTAGTTTCAAGTCAAAATTGCGATAGACTTTTTTAGTGAGTATGTCGCCGCCGCCTTTAGTGAGTAACATTGCGCCATTGTCTATGGTCCATTTTGGGCTGAGTGTCTCACTTTTGAAATTGCGCCAGTGCGACATATCTTTGCCATCGAACAGTAATTGCCAGCCAGCTGTTTGTTCTTCTTTAGAAAGTTGGTTATCGGGTGTCTTAGCAAAAGCACTGCTACTAAAAGCCAGTGCAATTGACAACACAGAGATTGATTTAAGCATATAATACCCCTTATTTTTGTGTGTTACTTGTTGCTATTAAACGTATTTTTCAACGTTTTTATTTTTTGTTATAAACAGATGAAGACCAATAAATACAATGATCAGGACAATCGGAAAAACCAGTAGATTTTGTAATACAGCTTGTCCTGCGAGCACTTCAACTTGTTCTACACTGACACTAGTTGTTTGTGCTTGTGTTCGCGCATTATCAATCCAATGGCCTATGACGGGGTTCCAGATGCTCATTGCAAACATGCCAGCTCCACCAATTAACGACATGCCAAGTGCACCTGTTTTTGGGGCATACTCAGCGACACAACCGATCATGGTTGGCCAAAAATAAGTAACGCCAACGGCAAATAGTGCTGCGGCAAGGTAGATGGTATTACCTTGCGCTTGGCTCATTAAAAATATCCCTAGTGTTGAAAAAATGGCTGAGCCCAGTAGGACACCCGATGGACTAAAGCGGTGCACAATCGGGCCCGCAAAAAACCGACCTAATGCCATCAATCCGGTGATCAAAGCTAAAATAACCATAGGCGAAGCGCCTGACGAGCCAAGGATTTGCTCAATCCATTGCTGTGTGCCAAATTCGGTGACTGCTGTCAGTGTCATGCAAATAATGAGAAACAAATACAGCGGCGAGAGTAAGTGTTTTAAGTTGCTGGTGGTTGAATTTTGCTGTGTATCAAACTGTGGAAATTTCGCTTTAAGCATCATCGCACCATAAATAATGGTGGGCACAAGGATCAGCGAAACTTGCCATTGCCAGCTGAAGCCAGCGGATGTCATTGCATTTGAAGCTAATGCACCAATTACGATCCCGCCAGGAAACCAAACATGAAAGCGGTTTAACATAGTGGTGGTGTTTTTAGGATACATTTGGGCGATCAGTGGATTACAACCGGCTTCAACCGATCCATTGGCAAAGCCAATTAAAAAGGTAGAGATCAATAATCCCCAAAAACCATCTGCAGTGATAGTTAAAATAAGTCCGCCTAGGTGGCAAATAAACGCTAATGCAACCAACTTTTTAGCACCAATCGCGTTATAAATGATGCCCCCGAGCATGGTTGCAACCGGAAACCCTAAAAATGCCATGGCATTTACCCAACCTAGTTGTGTACCAGTGAGGCCGAACTGCTCGCCTAGTTGTCCTAAAACGCCAGCCCTTATTGCGAAAGTCATTGATGTGACAATTAATGCAATGCAGCAAAGCCGAAAAATAATACCATTATTGTTGTTATTCATTGTGTGTGACCCTGTTTATTAAATACCTAATATCCGCTTATTTCGCTGATCATTTGTGTCCATTGCGCTAAAGTCATCAAATGCTTTAGCCGTAGGGCGGATCAAATGCTCTTTTATAAATTGTGCGCCTTCTTTCGCCCCATCTTCAGGATGTTTAATGCAACACTCCCACTCCAGAACTGCCCAGCCATCAAAACCATATTGCGTTAATTTGCTAAAGATACTTTTGAAATCAATTTGGCCATCACCTAAGGAGCGAAACCGACCAGGGCGGTCTTGCCAATCTTGATAGCCACCATAAATACCGCTGCGACCATTTGGATTAAACTCTGCATCTTTGACGTGAAATGCTTTAATACGATGGTGATAAATATCAATAAATTCTAAGTAATCAAGTTGTTGTAAAATAAAATGGCTGGGATCATAAAGAATATTTACCCGTGGATGATTATTTGTCGCAGCTAAAAAGCGCTCAAACGTTACGCCATCATGTAAATCTTCCCCTGGGTGAAGTTCATAGCAAACATCCACATCCATTTCATCAAAGTAGTCGAGGATTGGCAGCCAGCGTTTCGCAAGTTCTTGGAATCCTTGCTCTACCAGTCCTTTTGGACGCTGCGGCCAAGGGTAAAAAGTATGCCAAAGTAGCGCTCCTGAAAAAGTCACATGGCTTTTTAAGCCCAAATTTTTACTGGCTTTAGCAGCCATCATTAACTGATTGATGGCCCATTTAGTTCTGGCTATAGGATCACCGCGTAGTGCTTGAGGGGCAAAATTGTCAAACATGTCATCATATGCCGGATGAACGGCTACGAGCTGCCCTTGTAAATGAGTTGATAACTCTGAAATTGTAAGCCCCGCCTGCGCAGCAATACTAGTCACTTCATCGCAATAATCTTGGCTTTGGGCTGCTTTTTCTAAATCGAAAATACGAGAATTTGCAGTCGGTAGCTGAATTGCTTTGTAGCCTAAATTTGCTGCCCACTGACAAATAGTGGCAAAGCTGTTGAAAGGAGCTTCATCGCTGATGAATTGCGCTAAGAAGATCGCTGGACCTTTAATTTGTTTCATTTTTTATCCAATTTTAAATGGTTGCCACTTAGTGTCTTTGCCCGACGCTGCTACAGCATTTTCTATAAATGCCATTCCGCGAATTGCTTCTTTAATACCAGGCACGTCAAAGTCATGGTTAGATGCTGAGTATCCGGCTTTTTTTGCGTGAATTTGTTTTGCAAAATTGACATAGATATTGGCAAATGCTTCAAGGTATCCTTCTGGATGACCTGCAGGTGTTCGCAGTGAATTTTGTGCCGCAGTACTTTTTAGACCAACACCTGCACGTAATAGGGTGGTTGGCGCGTTATGACTTTTGAGCCACAAACTATTTGGTTCCATTTGTGACCACTCAAGACTTGCTTGATCGCCATAAATACGCAAATTAAGATTGTTTTCTTCTCCTAATGCAACTTGGCTGGCAAGAAGAACTCCCTTAGAGTTGTTGTTAAAGCGCAGTAAAACGGTGCCATCGTCATCGAGTGTTCTGCCTGCAACAACATGATTTAAGTCAGCGCATAGTGCGGTGATTTCTAGGCCGCTCACGTATTCAGCTAGATTTGCAGCATGCACCCCTATATCAGCTATACAACAACTAATACCGGCCTTATCAGCATCTAAACGCCATTTGGCTTGTTTGGCATTTTCATCTTCGCTGGTGGCAAGCCAACCTTGAGTGTACTCAACAATAATTTTACGAATAGCGCCCAGCTCGCCATCAGTAATACGTTGGCGTGCTTCTTTGATCATCGGATAACCAGTGTAGGTATGAGTTAATCCGTATAAACAATCACTGGCTTGCAGAGTTTTTTCTAATAACAGCGCTTGTTCTAAATTTAGGGTGGCTGGTTTATCTGATAAAACGTGAAAACCTGCTTCAATCGCACACTTTGCAATTGGGAAATGCAAATGATTTGGCGTCACTATTGCCACAAAATCAATTCGTTGATCGGCAGGTAACTTAGCTTCTTCGCTAAACATTTGTTGGTAGCTGTCATAGCAACGAGTTGGATTTATTCCTAGCATTGCAGCAGTAGCTTGGCTGCGTGTTGGATCTGAACTAAAGGAGCCTGCGACTAACTCAATTAAGCCATCTAAGCGTGCAGCAATGCGATGGATTGCACCAATAAATGCACCTTGTGCACCACCGACCATCCCCATGCGGATTTTGGCATTATTCATGAAAAAAGCTCCATGTCAGTAATCGTCTACTGAGTTTAGTTAATATCATGTTATTGATAATAGAGAATGAACAGCGTAAGGGATAATAAAAATTCGGTTGACAATGCAATAAAATCGGCGTTTTATGTATTATTATAAATTCATATTTATAGAATATATTATTATGGAAGTGCAAGGGATCATAAATAAAGCGGGTGTAAATCAACTGATCGCGGCATTTGATTTATTACCCGATATTTTGTTCTGGGTGAAGGATTCTGATAGTCGAATTCTGTACGCAAATCAACATTTTATTGAACATCAAGGGTATAAGTCATTAGAGCAAATTTTACTGAAAACTGATTTTGATTTTTCATCCAAGCACTTAGCATTTCAATACGTCAATGACGATAAACGTGTAATGAATGGCTATGTTGTTACTGATCGTTTGGAGCTAAACCAAACCTCAAATGGTGAATTGGCCTGGTTTTCAACGTCCAAAAAAGCAATTTTAGCTGACGATGGTCAAATACTGGGCACCTATGGCGTTACACGACATTTACAAAAAACATCAAAGGCTTTGTCGCATGTAAGAGCGATTGAAGGGCCAGTAAATTATATACGTGAACACTATCATCGCAATATCTGTATTGAAGAACTTGCCGAGCTTGCTCATTTATCGGTAAGTGCGTTAGAGCGGCGTTTTAAAAAACATTTAGCAAAAACACCTAATCAATTTATTAATGAAATACGTTTAGAAAACGCACGTAAGCTACTTGTTGAAACTCGTTTACCTATTTCACAAATAGCCTATCAATGCGGTTTTTCTGAGCCTAGCTATTTTAGTAAACAATTCAGACGCTTATTTGGTGAGATCCCCTCGCAAATGCGCGACCAAATTGAGCCCTAAGCCAGCCGTTTGGCTAATTGAATAGCGCCTTGCTCGGGCAGGTAATGCGCATCACATAGATAACCTTGTGCTTTGGTAGATAACCAAGGAGTAATTTTCTCGGCTGTGCCTCCCATTAATGTAATGTTGTGATAGCCGTGGCTAACTAAATGATCGATATAACGGGTAATATAGCGCGCTGCTTGCTCTAAAATAATAATGGTCCAAGGATCATCTTGCATTGCGAAAACTAAAGGCGCAAAACCGGCAAAGTAAGCGGGTTTTGCATTGAGTGCTAATTCTGTCAGCTGGTTACTTGTATCACAATTAAGCTGTGCCAATAAGGTATTTATTAATGGGCTTGAGGGGGATAAGCCATCTAAAACCTCTAATGCATAACGAAATAAAGTTAAACCAATCCAGCCTCCGCTTGCGCCATCACTTAATAATAATCCATGGCCTCCTAATTCAATAACGTTACCGTTTTTTATTGCTCCAGCACAAAAGCCAGTGCCTAAAATAATAATCGCACCACTGTTATCACCATGGGCACCTTGGCAGGCTATGTGTAAGTCAGTTGAAAAGTTAAATTGTGCAAATGGATGCTGCCACTGTGCCATCTTTTTATTTGCACCGGCAATGCCAGCGCCAGCGAGTCCGGCATAGGCATAAATTGCCCCAAGTGTTGATAGCCCTAAACCAGCCTGTTGTAATGCGTGTGTTGTTGCATCAATAATGGATTGCTGCGCCACTTCAACAGAGGTTGCAATATTTGCTGCACCGCTTACTGCCTCTGCAAGTAGGGTGCCTTGTGCGTTTTCAAGCCTGACTCGGCATTTTGTACCGCCGCCATCAATACCTAAATACAGCGGCGGTTGAAAGTGGTTAGTCATTTTTAGCCTGCTCGTTAGTTCGTTGATTTAAAATTGCGTTAATTAATAACGGATCCACCCAGCCATCCTTGTTGTGTACGCCGGAGTAGGCATGTAGTGACACTAAATTATTGTTGGCAAGTTGCCAAAGTGTACTTGCATTATCAGTGGTTACGCCACCACCAATAACAATTTCTATATGAGCATTGGCGTGGCTAATGATTGTTTGTAAATGATTAAGACCTTGCATAACGCCTTTATCATCAGTCCATTTAGTGCCATTTGTGAGGATACGATCAATGCCCAGTTCAGTTAATAGGCCAATTGCCTGTTCGCTGTCTGCTATACAATCAAAAGCGCGATGAAATGTCGTTGCTAAATTATATTTATGTGCGCAGGCAATAAGCGATGTGGTAGCTGCGATATCAACGTCATTGGCGTTTAGCGCACCAAAAACAACACCGGTAGCACCTGCGTGCGCCGCGTGTGCTATTTGTGTAAGCATTAGCTTCAGTATTGTTGCATCAACAATAAATTGATTCGCAACAGGTCGTATCATGATAAGCAACTCGCCTTCTGAGGGCATTGCATGAGCTGCGATAGTCATTGCTGTTGCACTAGGAGTGAGACCTTCAAGTTGCATTGTGCTGCAAAGTTCAATTCTAGAGGCGCCAGCTGTAAATGCGGTTTTTACATTATCAGCTAACTGAATATGATCATCTGCGTTTAAACAGACTTCTAAATTTTTACGCATTGTTTCGTTCCAAAATACCAGCGATGTTGTTAACAATAAAATATTTAATAATAGTTGATACTATCAGAATAAATAAAACTTAGTTATAAATCAGTTGTTTATTTTTGTTTTTTACTTTTTATGAATATGAAAAGTGTTTTTATATGCCATTAATTTAAGTTGATGACTATAAACTAGCTCAGCACTGATTGGATCTTTTTTTAACCTTAACGCCGATTTTGTCCTAGTGGCAACCGAATTTCTATTATCACTTTCTTCGACAGAACCCTATTCTTGAAAAGCAGTTTAACAAGCTATTAACCCAGTTCTGAAATGCCTTAAGGTTTACCCACAGGGATTATCATGGGTTTTAAAGTGCTTTAACACAACTAACCACACACAATAATACTGGAGATAAACATGACCAATAATAAGAACAGTCGTGAATCGGCGGATCTTGCACGGCGGTTTAAGAAATCCGCGCTGCTGCTAGCGTTGATGGCAAACTGTCATGTCGTATACGCACAAGAAGAACAAAAAGCACCAGAAAACGACCTAGAAGTAATTGAAGTTAGGGGCATTCGCGCCTCGGCAGCTGAAAACTTAGCGATTAAGCGGTTGTCTAATGCAACCGTTGACGCCATTACCGCAGAAGATATTGGTAAGTTCCCAGATAAGAATGTGGCGGACTCATTGCAACGTGTGCCAGGGGTCATTATACAACGGGATGGCGGTGAGGGCGCCTCTGTCAGTATTCGTGGTTTATCATCGGACTTAACCTTCACCCAATTAAATGGCAACTTTATAGCATCGTCGCCCGGTGAACCATCGCGTTCATTTTCATACGCATTATTACCTGCAACTATGATCCAACGCGTTGAAGTATATAAATCTTCAGAAGCTCGCCTTGATGAGGGCGGAATCGGCGGTACGGTCTTGTTGTATAGCCGCAAGCCTCTAGATATGGATAAAAACTCTGGGATCATTAATTTTGAAACCAGTAATTCTGATATTACCGATAAGTATGAACCTCAATTTAGCGGTATTTATTCATGGAAAAATGATGATGAAGACTTTGGGGTTTTAGTGGGTTATACAAAACAAGACCGCACTAATCGCTCACAAAGCTCGCGTATCAATATCATGAATAAAAATTATCTTTATTCTGAAATGAAAGATAATCAAATGGTTGAGGGGGGGGCACAAGGTTATGCTGCACAAAGTATGGTTCAGGAAGTCTTAAACGAAGAGCGAAATCGAACCGGGATCCAGTTTACTACTCAATGGCGACCAACTAGTAACTTAGAGCTTGGCTTTAATTATTTTAATTTTAAATTGGGCCAAGACTCAATTTTAAATCAATTAGAATACCCAGAATGGAACAATAACGATAATTTCTGGACCGATGTCCGTGTTGATGAAGAGTCTCAGTTTGTTACAGGTATAGACTACTCTGTTGGTGCATCAGGCACTCAGGCTGTTTCTCCTATCCCACGTATTAATGGTGAATATACGATTGAAGAATCCAGCTCTGATACATATGATTTTTATGCTAAATACGAAGGTGATAATTACAACGTTAAGCTAGTGCTGGGCCATACCGAAGCTGAAGGTGGCCCTTCACAAAAGTATCGTGCCGCTTATTATGCAAATGAATCCTCGCTTTACTATGGTTACGATTTTTCTGATGGGCGCATGACCACCTATATGGATCCAAGTATGATCAGTAACTTGGCTGCAGGCATTGGTGGCGAACCCGATGTAACAGCCACCGATTCTAGTTTTGTGACCGGTACTCAAGAAGAAGATTACGGACAGATTGATTTTGACTATTTTGTGGATTATGGCGTAATTGAAACGTTGCATTTTGGTGCGAAATATCGCAAAGGTAAAATTCATCGCGATACTCGCAACAGCTTTTATCTCTCCCCAGATTTTGATATAGCAAAAGGTGAAGCTGAAGGCACCATTGATTTAGATGATGATTATTCTAAAAATGGCGGCATACCGGATATTGCAGATTTAATTTATTCAGATTCATTAGGTAACTTGTCTGATGTAATTAATACGAACTTATTCCCAGCTGTAAACTGGCATAAATACCAAGATCATTTAAATGAAAACTTTGTTCATTATACGCGTATAGAACCTAACTATGTTTATAGTGTTGAAGAAGAAATTACAGCGGCTTATATGCAAGCTGATTATCGTTTTTCACAAGTACGGGGTAACTTGGGTGTACGCGTAGTGCGCACCAAAACGACCACCGGATCATCAGATAAAATCACCTACCGATTAGATTGGAAGGACGACAATGGCAATGAATTACCAATCGACCAACAACGTGTAGAAGACTTTGTTTTTATTGAAAAAGAGAGTACAGAAACAAAGGTACTGCCCAGCTTTAATATAGTCTGGGATATCGATGACAACTGGGTACTACGTGGAGCGGCATCACAAACCATGGCTCGTCCTGGTTATGATGATTTAGGCCAGTTTCAGACTTTAACGTACACGTCGAATGAATACTCAACGGATCGCTCATCGGCAGACAATTTTGATGCAATTATTGATGGCGAAGGGTGGACAGGATCCGGTGGTAATAACCAGCTAGCGCCATTTGAGTCAACCCAATTTGATATGTCTTTAGAATACTACTACGGAGCTGGCTCTGGCTTTGGTATTGCGTTATTTAAAAAAGATGTTGATAACTTTGTTGTGCCTTTAATAATTGATGTTACCCGCAGTGCACCGGACATTTCATTTAATTTACCTAACGCAGGTGATGAGCAAGTAAATGTCAGTGGCGACAATTTTGCAGTTAGGGATTTTAGCACTGTAGCTAATGGTACGAATGCTTCTTCTGAAGGGGCTGAGTTTTTTATCCAACACTTCTTTGATAATGGCTTTGGTCTTTATGCTAATTATACCCGCAATAACACTAATCAAGCCAATGTAGAGCTTGATGGCGAAAAGGTGGGAGAGTCACCTTTGATAGGTAGTTCTAAATACCAAATGAATTTATCGGTATTTTATGAAGATGACTTATTCAGTGTTCGCGCCTCATACAATAAGCGCGGTCCAACGGTTCAAGGCTACAACGCCTCATGGGAAATGAACTATTACAATGAAGCCTATGATCAGGTAGACGTCAATGCAAGTTATAACTTGACTGATGCTCTCGTGTTATCTGCTTCCGTTATTAACCTCACTCAATCAGATACTTACATGCATCTAGGTGACGATACTAAAAACCGCTTTATTCAAAATGCATACAGTGGTCGTCGTTTTTACGCAGGTGCAACTTACCGCTTTTAATAGCGCAAGGTGAGACGGAACAAATAACCAAGAATCGTATAGAGGAATAAACATGAATAAGCCCAAACTTAGTAAAATATCTAGCATTATGCTGGTAGCAATGATCGGCCTATCAGGGTGTGGTGGAGCTGATGATCCGGATCCGACTGATATCCCAGCAAAAATTGATATTACCTCTGCTGATATTGCCGGTAGTGCAGTGAAAGGGACATTAGGTTTCGCAACGGTCACTGTAAAGCAAATGAATGGCTCAGATATTAAGGTGACATCTAACAGTCAAACCGATGCTGCTGGTATGGTAAATCTGAGCATAGAAAGTCAACAAGGCTTTGGTATTAACGGTATGTTTAAGATGACCGTTAATACGGATGCTAACTCAACGATGATCTGTGATGCGCCCAGCTGTGCTGAACACCTAATCGGTGAACAGCTCAGTGGCACTGAGATTGCTGATCTACAGTTAGCGACTTTAACATATGTTGATGTGCCTTACGCATCCACAAGTGATGGCGTAGCAGACGCTAATTTTCAAGTAAATGCTTTAACTACAACCGCCACTCATTTAGTTGAGCAAGGTATTGCCAATGGTTTAAATGTTGCTGTGCGTGAGTTATATGAATTAGCTTTATCGGATAACTCGCGTTTAGTACTAAAAGCACTGGGGATCGACAGTAAAGCCAATGTATTTAAAACCCAATTGATCAGTGCCGAAAGCTACGATAATTTTGTAGTAGGCCAAGATTGCGATAGTGAAGGTAATTGTACTGACCAATTGGCCGACATTAATATTATTAAACTTTCTTTAGCTAACGCAGTATTTGCAAGTCTTAGTAAAGATGAAACTGTCGCGGGTGTTATTAACGAACTTATTAGCGCGATTAACTTAGCCAATGACGGGGATGTAGTCGCTTTACAGCCATTGCGTGAGCGAATGTTGAAAACCATTGCTGGTTTTCCTTACCTAGATAAATTAGCGCTATCAGCTGAGGATGTCATTGATGTTGCGCTCCCTTTTCTTGAAAGTGCTGCATCTAGTGGCCCTGTTAAAGAAATTACCAATGCTGAAAATCTTGCTACAGCAACCATCACAGCTCGTAATCGCATAAGTGACAACGAAGCTGAAAGTAAAGCATTTGATGGTGATACGAATACCAAGTGGCTTGATCATAATGATTGGTCAGGTGCGTCAAGTGAGCAAGACCCATCTTGGATCCAAGTTGATTTTGCTGAAAAACATGCTGTTAATAGCGTGTTCATTACGAGTGCTAATGATGCTGAGTCTCGAGATCCTCAAAACTTTAATATTCAAGGTTCAGTCGATGGCGAAAACTGGCTAACCTTGGCTAAATTTATTGGTGAGAACTTTGATGAGCGTTTCCAACGACGTGAGTTTCGTTTTGACAATGGCTTAGAATTTTACTCATATCGTTTAAATATCACTAAAAATAGAGGTGATGATGGTTTAATGCAGTTATCAGAGATTGCTTTTGTGGGACCCATAAATGCAAGTGTTGATCATGCAGAACCAATTGGCAGTGCTGTAATATCTGCAAGTGCAGGTGAGAGTTATGCACTGGCATTTGATAGTAATGACGACACAAGTTGGGTCTCTGATGTGCCTTCAACTGAAGTACCCGTTTCGATAACAGTTACGCTCGCACAAGCCGCTGCCGTTGATAAGTTAGTACTGATCTCAGATGCTCAAAACGCAGATGGTGATCCCGCTACATTTTCACTTGCTGCCAGTAATGATAATGGGCAAACATGGGTTCATTTAGCTGATTATTCAGATGAAAAATTCGAACGTCGTGGTGAAAGGTTATCGTTTGCGACCAATAATACACTGGCATTTTCTAGCTATCGTTTAAGCATAACTAAAACTGCCGCTGACGCTGAGTTAAAAATTGCTGAGATTGCCTTGGTAGGACCTAAAGTGGCAGATTTAAATCATGCTTTATCAGCCGATGCAATAATTACCGTTCGTAACCAGATTGGTGATGGTGAGGCGGGTGTTAAAGCGTTCGATGGTAGTGTTGATAGCAAATGGTTGGACCATAATGATTGGGCTGGCGCGCCAAGCGCTGAAAATCCATCTTGGGCAATGGTACAGTTCACTACTACGACAGCGGTTAATAAGCTGGCACTAACAAGTGCAAACGATGCTGACTCACGCGATCCGCAAAACTTTAACTTAGTAGCGTCAAATGACGGTGAAAATTGGATCACACTTGGTGCTTGGTTAGGTGAGAACTTTGAGCAGCGTTTTCAACGACGTGTTTTCACTTTTACTAACGATTTGGGTTTTAGTTTTTATCGCTTCAATATAACTAAAAACCGTGGCGACGATACGCTGATGCAAATAGCAGAGATCGAGCTAATAGGTCCGCAGGTTGCTTCAGTTGATCATTCTGCAACTGCCTCATCAGTCCTTGCAGGTACTGGCGAGCAAGAGGGAGTGGTAGAAAGTAATGCAACGGATGATGATAAAGCGACTATATGGACGGCAGCCACTGAAACTATGCCTGTATGGCTTGATGTTGCATTACCTCAAGCACAGATTGTCACTAATATCGCAATCACGAATGGCAGTGATAGTAACAACAAAGATCCGAAAAACTTCACCTTACAAGGCTCAAATGATGGCGGTAAAACATGGTTAGAAATAGCGAGCTTTAAAGACGAGGAATTTGAACAATTAAACCAACGACGTCTCTTTACAATAGGGAATGGTTTTGCCTTTAGCTTATATCGCTTAAGTATTAGTGCTAACAATGGCGATGCCCAGCAAGTTCAAGTTTCTGAACTCGAACTAATAGGCCCACTGCAACCATTTTAGTTTTGATTTTTTTGGCAGCTTGTGAGTGCTAAATAGCGCTCCAAGCTACCTATTTTTTAGGTGAAACGGTAAATAATATGTTGTTTAAGAATAAACTTTCGCGATTAAAAAGGTGCTCTGCCATTTTAATAAGCCTTTTATTATGCAGTTTTTATGTGACTGCTGAATCTGCAGCCGGATCTCAACAGCGTGGGCTGCATATTTTTTATTACAGTTGGTATGGCAACTTAAAAGTTGATGGTCAATGGGCGCACTGGGATCATCAGGTATTACCTTACGGTGATCAACCTATTGTTGGACGTAAAGGCTACCCTGGCGGCGATGACATTGGTGCTAATTTTTATCCTGAATTAGGTACTTACAGTGCAAACGACGAAGCACTTATGGATACCCATTTAGCGATGATGAAACAAGCAGGAGTTAGCGTAATTATATTAAGCTGGTGGGGCGATAGCGATTTTGGTACCAGTTCAGTGCCAGTTTTTATGGATAAAGCCGCTAAAATCGGCCTTAAAGTTAACTTCCATATTGAACCTATCTATCACAGTGCGGCTGAATTTTTACAGGTAGTAAAACAGCTAGACCAGCGCTTTGGGCAACATCCCGCTTTATATCATTACCAAGGCAAGCCATTATATTATGTTTATGACTCATACAAAATGCCAATCAGTGAATGGCAGAAAGTGTTGCTACCAAAAGGCGAATTAACAGTCAGAGGTAAAACGTATGATGCTAACTTTATAGGGCTGTGGGTTGATGAAGGTGAGGAGTCATTCTTTTTAAACAGTGGTATGGATGGCTTTTATACCTACTTTGCTGTTGATGGGTTTGTTTATGGCAGTACCACTAAAAACTGGCCATACCTAGCTAAGTGGGCAAAGCAACATAATAAACTATTTATTCCAAGTGTCGGTCCTGGGTATGCAGACGATAGAATTCGTCCGTGGAACAAAAAAAACTTCAGAGCACGCGAAGCTGGAAAGTACTACGACACGATGTTTAAAAAAGCAATTGCAGTGGCTCCAACCTTTATCGGAGTGACCTCATTTAATGAATGGCACGAAGGGACTCAGATCGAGCCTGCGATTGAGAAGCAAGTGGGTGACTATAAGTATCTTGATTACGGCCCTTTAGCTGCTGATTACTATTTAAAACGAACTCATTATTGGAGTGAACGTTTTCAACAGTCTTTAAATATACGCTCAGTTAAAGATTAAACAGATATACCAACCCTATATGCAAGTCGTGGTTAAATTAAATCGCTTGCTTTTGATTTACAGCCGATGCTCGCAAATTTAATGAGGAACAATAATGATCACTAACAGACGTGACTTTTTAAAGTTATCAGCTATTTCAAGTGCTGTTGCATTAATACCGTTTAAGACAGTAGCTAAAAGTAAAGTTAATAAGCCTATCGTCGTCTCAACGTGGCAACATGGTATAGCGGCTAATAAAGCCGCGTGGCAGGTACTTGCTGAGCATGGTAAAGCCATTGATGCTGTGGAAGCCGGTGTGCGAATTCCTGAAGCAGACCCGAATGTGATGACAGTAGGATATGGTGGTTATCCAGACAGAGAAGGGAACGTTACCCTCGATGCCTGCATTATGGATGAAAATCAAAACTGCGGCTCTGTTGCATGTTTACAACATATTAAGCATCCCATCTCTGTTGCCCGGTTAGTGATGGATAACACCCCGCATGTGATGTTAGTAGGTGAAGGGGCGCTGCAATTTGCTAAATCACAAGGGTTTATAGAAGAAAACTTATTAACCCCGCAAGCTAAAAAGGCCTGGCAAGATTGGCTGGTGGAATCAAAATATGCGCCCGTGATCAATATTGAAAACCACGACACAATCGGCATGTTAGCGCTTGATAGTAGTGGCGATTTATCTGGGGCGTGTACCACTAGTGGCGCGGCCTTTAAAATGTCAGGCAGAGTAGGTGATTCGCCCATTATAGGTGCAGGTTTGTACGTTGATAATGAAGTCGGTGCTGCAACGGCAACGGGCATGGGCGAGTTGATGATAAAAACGGTAGGCTGCCATTTAGTAGTTGAAATGATGCGCCAAGGTATGACACCTACTCAAGCGTGTAAGGCCGCAGTTGAGCGAATTGCTCATAAGCTGGGTGATTATAAACAGTTTCAAGTCGGTTTTTTAGCCTTGAGTAAATCTGGTGAATATGGCTCTTATTGTATTCAACCTGGTTTTAATTATGCAGTAACCTCTAAGACAGGAAGTAAATTACTAGATGCGGCGAGTATTTTGTGAATTATTAAGGAAGCAACGAAATTTTTAATTATGATTTTTATTGAATAATTTTATATAAAGTAAAGGGTGAATATTTACCGTTTAAATTGTTTTTTATTGTGGCTTACGCCGATTTTATACTGATTCACACCGAAAATATATTATCACTTTATATACAGTAACCTTATCCTAACTGTGACCTTTACAATTTATTAACCGCATGAGTTAGTGGCTGTAAAGATATAATAAATCACTCGACGTAACTAGAAATTTACTGAGTGAAATATAACACACACAATGATGGAGATTGGTATGGCTGATTATAGTAACATTAATAAATCAACTGAACTTTCACGAAAATTTAATAGATCAGTATTATTTTTAGCATTAATGGCTGCCTGCAATGTCGCGTATGCAGATCAAAAAGATAATCAAAATAACGATGACTTTGAAGTGATTGAAGTGAGAGGTATTCGTTCTTCAACTGCTGAAAATTTAGCTATAAAACGACTCTCTAATGCAACTGTTGATGCGATAACAGCTGAAGATATCGGTAAATTTCCAGATAAAAATGTTGCTGATTCATTGCAACGAGTTTCAGGTGTATTGATTGACCGTGACGGTGGTGAAGGCAGTCGAGTGAGTATTCGTGGCACATCACCAGATTGGACCCTCACACAGTTAAATGGCAATTATATTGCTTCTTCTGGGGCTGGTGTGCCCACTCGAAGTTTTAATTATACGTTGTTGCCATCCAGTATGATTAGTAGTGTGGAAGTATTTAAAAGTGCAGAAGCGCGTATAGATGAAGGGGGGATTGGTGGGACTGTTATATTGCACACCCGCAAGCCATTAGATATGGAGGCTAACTCAGGCGCACTTAGCCTAGAGGCAACCTATGATGATGTGTCTGAAGACACCCAGCCACAAGTGAATGTGCTGTATTCATGGAAAAATGATGAATCAAATTTTGGTGTACTTGCTGGGTTTACTCGCCAAGATAAAACGGTAACAACCATTACTAATAATGCTTCGCACTGGCGCTTTCATTCTGACACAGTCGAAGGGGCAGAGCGTCCTGCCATTGTTGACCAAGCAACAGGCGAAGTTTACAACAATGTATGGGCACCTCGTGCAATGAGTGCAGGTAACTCAATAGAAGATCGCACACGCGATGGTTATCAAGTTGCTATTCAATGGATGCCTACAGATAAATTAGACTTAAACCTGAACTACTTTGGTGCAAAATTAGATTATGACTCATCGTCGCAGAGCGTATTGTTTGCGGAATGGAATGACAATCATAACCCCTATTACGGCGTTGTTTTAGACGGTGATACGGTCGTAGCTTACGGTAATGCAGATAATGGTTTACTTAATGACAATAACTGGGGAGATGCTGATGTCAATAATGGCGTAGCCGTTCGCCGTGGCTTATTGTCTCCTCAATTAACAGGGAGAGAAAGGATCGGTGGTTCTAAATCAGATAGTTTTGATTTTGAAGCCAAATATTATGGGGATATATTTACTGCTACTTTTAAAATCGGCCATACAGAGGCTGAAGGCGGAACTTCACGGGAAACTTATGCCAATATAGATGCACGCCAAGGATCTGTGAATAGCTGGTTGTGGTCAACCGTGGGTGGTAAACCAAGCTATGAAGTATCGACCGATCTAGCGTCTGATAAACAAGCTTATCAATATTATGACTGGTTTGATTCCTACTCTTCTGAAAATAAAGATACTGAAGATTACGCACAAGCTGATCTGCAATTTGATATCGATACAGGGATTTTTACTACCTTTTTTGTTGGGGCTAAATACCGCAATCATGAAATTAAGGGGATTAAAAATGATTTTCGTTGGGATGATGGCATCGCTGATAACGGTGGTTACCGTGGTTATTTGTCCGGAAACGAATGGTTTCATAACCCAGATTTTCATCCTGATCCAGAAACGTTAGTAAGCAATACCGTGGTTGATAACAGTGCCGGAAACACTGGCGCTTTTAACTTTTTAGCATTTGATTTTGCTGCATTAGATAGCTATCTACGCAATAACTTTACGCAAACCGTTGTGCCATCTTTAGCTGGGACATATACACTAGAAGAAAATATTTGGTCTGTTTATGCGCAAAGTAATTTCCAGTGGCAGGACTTTCGCGGCAATCTCGGTGTACGCTATGTCAATACCGATTTAAGTACGCTTACGTATGATGATGTTATTGGTCAAGATAATAATGACACTACGCCTAATGAACGCAGCAGCGATGATGGTGAATTATTACCAAGCTTTAACCTTGCATGGGATGCGAATGAAGATGTTGTTGTTCGATTTGCTGCTGCCAGAACGATGTCTCGTGTAAGCTATTCTGACCTGAGCCAAGCTGAGTCATATGGTCCTCCTGTTAATATAAACTCACCAGACTCTTGGACAGGGCGAGGAACTGGTACATCTGTAAATACAGGCCTAGATCCAATGATTTCTGATCAGTTCGATCTAGGTATCGAATGGTATTACGGTGAAGGCTCAGCACTAGGTGCTACATACTTTACTAAAGATATTGCTAATTTGCCCATTTCTGCTGTTGAAATAGTTCAACGAGAGCATGATTGTTGTAATGGCCCCATAGAAGTTGAAATGAATACTAAAGTTGGCGGTGGTGACGCTCAATCACAAGGGGTTGAGTTGTTTTTTCAACACTCTTTCGAGAGTGGCTTTGGGGTGTTAGCTAACTATACTTTTACAGATACAAGCACCAGCCAAGTTTCAACGAATGGACAAAAAACAGATGCTGAAATCCCAGGAACAGCCAAACATCAATATAATCTTTCAGTGTATTTTGAAAATGATGACTTTAGTGTAAGGGCATCCTATAACTGGAAAGATGATCGGGCTAATGGCATCCATCAAGGTTACAATTTATACACGAAAGATTATGGTCAGTTAGATGTTAATGCGGCTTATAGTTTGACTGAGCAGTTGTCATTAACAGCCTCTGTGGTTAACTTAACTGAGGAAGTTGAAGAAGGTTATTGGAAACAAAGTAATCGCTTTACTTATAACCAGTATTCAGGACGGCGCTTTTATTTAGGTGCTAATTATAGTTTCTAAAAATTATAATTTATAATATAAATTTAAAGGGTATTCTTTAGTTGGGATGCCTATTTTATTTAAATTGCAAGGTTTATTAATCAGACTTTAATTAAATAATAAAGCTAAGTAGTTAAAATAAACATTAGATTTTTTATGCTATTAAAATGTGAAAAGGGCGCTGTAATAGCGCCCTTTTAGTTATTTCTTTTCTTTCTCTTCGTCAGGTAAAGTGACGTTGAGTTCTAATACCGCTAAGTCATCTTCGTTTTGATCGAATTGGACTTGAACCGCGTCATTACTGATGTTGACGTATTTACGGATAACATCAAGAATATCCTGTTTCAATTGTGGCAAGTAATCAGGTGTACCACGCTGTGAGCGCTCATGCGCAACAATGATCTGCAATCGCTCTTTTGCTAGTGACGCTGTATTTTTCTTTTCTGAGCGGAAGTAGTCAAGTAGTGACACGTTAACCTCCAAATATCCGTTTGAACAAACCTTTCTTTTCTACATCTAAGAAGCGAAATTCGACTGTTTCACCTAATAAGCGATTAATTGCATCGGCATAAGCTTGTCCAGCATCAGACTCTGTATCTAATATAACTGGCTGGCCTGAGTTTGATGCACTTAATACCGCTTGTGATTCAGGTATTACACCTAACAATTCGATAGAAAGAATATCTTGCACATCTTCAACTGACAGCATTTCACCTTTAGCTACTCGCTCTGGGTTATAACGAGTCAGTAATAAATGTTCTTTTATGTTTTCAAGTCCTTCTTCAGCACGTTTAGATTTGCTATGCAAAATACCTAAAATACGGTCTGAATCGCGAACTGATGATACTTCAGGGTTCGTTGTTACAATTGCTTCATCAGCAAAGTACATCGCCATCATAGCGCCGGCTTCAATCCCTGCTGGCGAATCACAGACGATATAATCAAAGTCTTTTTTCAGCTCGTTTAATACGCGTTCAACACCTTCGCGAGTTAAAGCATCTTTATCACGGGTTTGTGAAGCAGGTAATAAAAATAATTTATCTACCCGTTTATCTTTGATAAGTGCTTGATTTAAATTTGCTTCACCGTTTATAACGTTAACAAAATCATAGACAACACGACGTTCACAGCCCATGATCAAATCAAGGTTACGTAAACCGATATCAAAATCTATAATGACTGTTTTATAGCCCTTAAGTGCTAAACCTGTGCCAATTGCAGCACTTGATGTAGTTTTACCTACACCACCTTTACCTGACGTAACGACAATGACTTTTGCCATAAGATTTATCCTTTAACCAAAGCTGAAATTTCTAATGATTCATTTTTTTGTTGGATTTGTGCAGCGTTGCCCCAGAACTCACCTTGCAGAGAATCGCTGATCCAGTAGTTGCCATTGATAGAAACAAGTTCTGCTTCTAATTTTTGGCAAAAAATACGTGCTTCGTTGTAACCTTGTGCGCCTGCTATTGCGCGACCACGTAATGTGCCATAAATATGT
Source organism: Pseudoalteromonas sp. SG43-7 (assembly GCF_014164295.1). Taxonomy (NCBI): domain Bacteria; kingdom Pseudomonadati; phylum Pseudomonadota; class Gammaproteobacteria; order Alteromonadales; family Pseudoalteromonadaceae; genus Pseudoalteromonas; species Pseudoalteromonas sp. SG43-7. The sequence continues at coordinate 92,620 of NZ_JACJEY010000007.1, read as the reverse complement.
ACATTGCCATCAGCAATCACTTCTGCACCATGGCTTACCGCACCAATAACGATTAGGTCACGGTCTTTAGCATACACTTGTTGACCAGAGCGCACTGTGCCATTGATAACTTGGGCAGGTAAGTAAACTGTTTTCTCAACAATTGAAGTATTACTCTGCTTTGTAACAGGTTCACTCTTAACGTCTTGTGAATAATTTAAAACTGAGAGCCCAGCGGCTTTGGCTTGCGTATGTTGCTCATCAGAGCCATTACAGACTCCAACAGCATTAAAGTTCATTCGTTCTAATAAAGACTTTAGATGAACAAAATCAACAAGATTATTTTTTATCTCAATTAAATTAACAACAATAGGAGCACCCTCAAAAAAACGAGGGGCTTGGGCAATTTTTATATACAGTTGCTCAGCTAACAGGTTTATATCAGTACTATAAAGATGTAAAACTGATAACGTAAAAAGATTCCCTTTTAGCTCAAAAGTTTGGTCCGACATACACGCTCAATTGAATAGTGTGATCAGAAATCAATTTTAGATAAACGCAGGCTGAATAAGGCCTGTGTTTATATGGATAAGGTGAAATTTCTAATCTAATTTTTCTAACTTATTATGACTCTCATGTTATAGTGTGCAGCACTGTTAAGCAAGATTTTATAGGGTCATAATGCTGACTGCGGTATATAAAAGTAAGAAAAAAGCGGATACCTTCCTTTTTGTAGAAAAAAGAGATGATTTTAGCAAGGTACCGGAACCTTTGATGGCTATGTTCGGTCAACCTCATTACGTAATGTTAATTAATTTAGCAAAACGAACGCATTTAGGCGGGGCTGATTTAAGTTTGGTTGAGAAATCATTAACTGATGTCGGGTTTTATCTCCAGTTACCGCCACCTGAAGCTAACTTACTAGCTGAGCATAGAAAACAAAATGGAGTTGATAGTGACTAAACATATAATGACTAAATTGGCTGCAATTTTATGTAGTGCCTGTATCAGTACATCGGCACTGGCCAAGACCCAAGCACAATTTGATGAATATGTTGCAGGTTTAAAACAAGAAGCAGCACAAAAAGGCTACGATAGTCAATTAATTGAAGATGCTTTCGCTGCAGCACACTTTAAAGAAAAGGTAATTTCTGCTGATAAAAATCAGCCTGAAGTTAAAGAAACCTTAGAGACTTACTTACCAAAGCGTGTGCCACAATGGAAAATTGACCGTGCACGAAAGCTATACGCTGAAAATAAAGATATTTTAGAACAAATTGCAGCCGAGTACGGCGTGCAGGCACGCTTTATTGTTGCGTTATGGGGCCTTGAAAGTAATTTTGGTAAAATCCAAGGTGGTCACAACGTTATTTCATCGGTAGTCACGCTGGCTTTTGATGGCCGTCGCGAAACTATGTATAAAAACCAACTATGGGCCGCGCTTGATATTTTAAAGGAAGGGCACATTACTTTAGATAAATTCAATGGTTCATGGGCAGGTGCAATGGGGCAAACGCAATTTATGCCAACCTCATTTAATGCCTACGCGGTAGATTATGATAAAGATGGTCGAAAAGATATTTGGACTACCCAAGTTGATGCCTTTGCATCAATAGCTAACTATTTAAAGCAAGCTGGCTGGAATAGTGATCTTACTTGGGGTCGTCAAATTAAGTTACCACAGAGCTTCGAACCTAGCTATGTATTGCAACGTGGTACTAAAACACGTACTCAATGGTTAGAGTTTTGGGCTGATTCAGAGCGTTCACTAGCTGATTGGCAAGCTTTAGGTTTGCGTAAAATGGATGGTACTGACTTACCAGCCGTAGATGTAACTGCTGCATTGGTTATGCCTGATGATATGAATGGCCGTATGTATTTAGCTTATGATAATTACAAAGCGTTAATGCATTGGAACCGCTCATATTACTTTGCCACCAGTGTTGGTTACTTATCAGACCGCATAGGTTATCCAGCGATTAACTAGGGGCGTTTGTAGTAGGCGCGAGTTTATCTCGCGCTTGCGTTTGTAAAAAATATCAGTACAAAACTCTAAAAATATTCAATAAGGATATATGTATGGATGAAGATTTAATCGTACAAACAGTTGATCTGGCGCAGAATTTATTTGCAAAAAATTACAGTAACTTCATTAAAGAAAAAGAGAGAACTGTTACCGTAGAAGGTGAAGAATTTGAACTGTTAAGTTTTGAGAAGATGATTGAGTTAACTAACATAAATGACATGGAAGTTAGCGAAGTTCGCGCATTAAAAGCATACGCAAACACATTAAAAGATGTTTTAGGCCCTACTCTTTATGATCAAAAAGGGTACGGTTGGTCCATGTTGATGTTATCTGCAAGTCTCACTATTGGTAAAAATACCGAAGGTGATTTGCTATTTTTAGATAGACACAATAGTAAAACGCTGTGTATTTTTCGTCACGATGATGCCAGCATATTTAAAACAAAAGTAACTTTGTATAAATTAATTAAAGCGTATTCTGAATAAATTCGTTCTCGTTTTTTAACAGACTCACACAATAAAGCTCATTTGAAATTATATCTGGGCTTTTATCTATACTGCATTCTCACATACATAATTATCAAGACGTAAGTAGCTACGCTTTGCTAAATCCCCCAGTGTCAGAATGTTGTCGCCTCTAACTTGAGGCGACAACTAACTTGAAAAACTCCGACCTTGAACCTAGAACCATAAAGCTCGCTAACTTTACTCTCGTCCCTCGCTAACTCTTCATTTCTTCAATATCTTATCTTTAAAATCGAGTACTTTACCAATACCAGAGCCTAGCTTCATTAAACTTTGTAGTTGCTCAGGGCTTAAGCGCTGTAGTTCTGAAGACCACTTAGTGACGGTTTCAAGTAGATCATGAATTTCATGCATTTGTTGTTGGGCAAACTTTTCATCGTCGGTGGTTGCAGGCTCTAACAGGTTATCTCTGAGTAAACTGAGAGTAGGGTCAATCTCACGCTTTTTACGCTCTTCAAATACGCGGTTTGCCATATCCCAAATAGTACCTGCAGGGGCGTAATATTCTTTTCTGTCACCTGGAATATGCTGCACTTTTATTAAACGCCAAGATTGCAGTTCTTTGATCCCCATGCTGACATTACCACGAGAAATGCTTAAGGCATCGGCGATTTCGTTTGCTGTCATTGGCTCTTTGGTGATGATCAATAAACCACACATTTGGCCAATGGTGCGATTAAAACCCCAACGACTGCCCATTTCGCCACAGTGCATTACAAAGGCAAAGTTCTTATCTGATAACGTCATTGCTTCTCAAGTTTCAATAAATAATGAAATTAATGCTAGCACGCTGAATATGTTTAGCAAGATTTACTGCGCAATACGCTGAATTTTCCTTGGCTGAAGCAAGCCTATGGGATTATGTGCTGGTACTAATAGTCGTTCTGAACAAGTTATATCACTAAAGTTTGATTTAGATTAATTTTTGCTCATCTAGAGTCGCGTAAGGTGTACACTAATTTACGACAACTAATTTCTTAACAACAACTACTCAATAACAACTTCGCAACAACAAGGAACGAGCAATGAAAGCAGCCGTTAATAGTACTTACAAAGGCAAATTAGAAATTTCAGACTTACCCATTCCAACCGTTGGAGTCAATGATGTTTTAGTTAAAATAGCCGCATGTGGTGTGTGTCATACTGATTTACATGCCTGTCATGGTGATTGGCCAGTAAAGCCTAAAATGCCGTTAGTTCCAGGGCATGAAGGTGTTGGAGTGATCGAACAGCTGGGTAGCAATATTACTCATTTAGAAATTGGTGATCGTGTTGGCATTCCTTGGCTATACAGTGCATGTGGTCATTGTGAATTTTGTTTAGAAGGTAAAGAGACCTTATGTCTTTCACAGCATAATACGGGTTACTCAGTTGATGGTAGTTACGCTGAATATTGCTTAGCCGATGGGAACTATGTTGTAAAGATCCCTGAAGGCTTAGGTTTTTCAGAAGCTGCGCCATTATTTTGTGCCGGTGTTACAACCTATAAAGCGCTAAAAGTGTCAGGTGCTAAGCCAGGACAATGGGTTGCTATTGTTGGTGTAGGTGGGCTTGGGCATCTTGCGGTGCAATATGCAAAGGCAATGGGCTTTAATGTAATTGCAGTGGATACTGGTGTTGAAAAACTGGCTTTAGCAAAAGAGTTAGGTGCAGATATCACACTGGACTTTAAAGAATGTGTGCCTAGTGAGGCTATATTTGAACAGGTAGGGGGCGCACATGCTGTGGTATGTACCGCTGTATCCAAGCCGGGGTTTGAGCAAGCTTACAAGAGTGTTCGCCGTGGTGGAAAATGCGTGTTAGTTGGTCTGCCTCCAGAGGATATGCCGTTGCCTATTTTTGATACTGTACTCAATGGTGTTTCTGTTGTTGGCTCAATTGTTGGCACACGTAGAGATTTACAAGAATGTTTAGAGTTTGCTGCACAGGGCAAAGTTAAAGCAATTATTGAAGAAAAACGTCTTGAAGATATCAATGACATATTTGACGATATGCTCAAAGGTGAAATTAATGGCCGTATAGTAGTCACTATGTAAACGTAAAAAAGCGCACAAGCATTTTGTGCGCTTTTACAGCTTATAACTTAAAGCTTATAGCTCAAAGTTAGTTTCGCATTGCGTTCTTCGCCTGGCATACCACCTAAAAACATTGCTTTTGAGTAATAAACTTTATTAAACAAATTATTTAAATTTAGCTGTAAGCCCCATTTATCAGTGTTATAACTTAACGCTGCATCATAAATAGTATAGCTTGGTACATAACCATCAGGAATGCCAAATGATGATGCATTGGTACTGCGATCATCAACATACTTTACGCCCGCACTTAATTTTAGTGGCTGTGCTAGTTCAAACCACTGAGCACTGTATGTTAACCATGTGCTTGCTGTTACATAAGGCACACCTTTTTGACGCGCAGCAAATGTGCTCACATTAGGATTTTTCTGATCACGTGCATCTTGATAAACACCATTGATATTGACCTTCCATTGATCATTTAAATAGGCATTTAAATCAAGCTCAATACCACGGGTTTTTTCTTCACCATCAAAGTAATTTTTTGGTACCGATGGATCTGGCTTTGTATCATCATAGGCAGGGTTTACATATTCTAAGTTAGTACGTGCAGTGTCAAATACCACTAATGAGGCGAGTACCTGATCATCAAAGGCTTTTACTCTTATACCTAAATCAGTACTAAGAGATTGCGCATCTTCACGGTCGGCTTCATTACCTGCCACAGAGCCTAAAACGCTATACGCGGTGCGGCCTTTTGAATGATTAATGAAAATAGAAACATCATCGCTTGGTTTGTACGTCGCGCCTAAGTTATAGGTTAAGCCGTTATCTGAAGTGCTGGCTTCTGGGGTTGCAGCAGCGGCACTAGCACGATAACGGGCATCAACACCTAAATGTTCATATTTTTGAGTAATTTCGTTGTATGCTACACCAATACGAGTTGTGAAGGTGTTATTGATGTAAGCAACATGTTGCAGCCCTAAGCCCCATGCCTGCACTTTCTTATTGTAGTTACTGGTTTTTAGCGGATCGTAATCATTAAACTGGCCATCACTCCAATTGGGGTTACGGATATCTAAAATATAAGGTAAAGAGCCTTGATAAGTTACATCGCCATTTTTATCTTTTAGAATATAGTCTTTATCCCAAATAGAGTATTGCGTAAAGCGTATATCGCGGTCTTCATAATTAGCATTGACCAAAAATTCGTTTTCTATATCACCTAGGCTAAAGTCATAGCGTAGATCAGCAAAGTATTGCCATGACTTTTCATCAGCCTCTACTTGGCGATATTCTTGGCGCCGTGCTGCAAATGGATAAAGTACATCATCAACCACCAATGGTGCACGAGGATCAGCATTGATCACACCGTTGCGTTGCCAATACACATAGTTATAGGCACCGGTTTGACGGGCAAAGCTCGATTCATAATTACGGTACTGTAATTGTTGATTTAAAAATAGATCATCCGTTAAGTAATAATTATGAGTGAGTTTTAAGCGTAGCTCTTCACCTTCATTATCTTTTGCCATGGGTGAGATAATACCGCGATGGCCAAATTTATACGGAGTTAAACCATCGTTAGCGGCAAGTGAATTAGCGAGTTGTTCACGTTGTGCATCAGATAATTGCAGCCCTGCAGAGGTTGGATCGTTAACTAAATCATCCGCAGTCACTTGGCCGGCGGTTTTACCACTTACCGACTGCGCATTATAAATACGGATAGGGTGGCCAATTGAATCAACTGCAATGGCATCTTTAATATAAGCGGCTGAGATCATAATATTTTGGCGGTCATTAAACACATATTTTAATGCGCCGTAGATTTCATCGCGGTCATCTTTTAAATCACGGTAGCCATCACTACGTGCTGTTTTTGCATTAACTCTGTATGCTAGATTTTCGGTAATTGCATTGGTGCTATCAATTGATAATGAATAGGTATTCCATTGACCAATTTCCGCTTGTACGTTGTGCTGCTCGGTAAACTGTGGCTTTTTTTCAATCAAGTTAATTACGCCACCTGCGCTGCCCATGCCATATAAACCAGTGGCGGGGCCTTTTAATACTTCTACGGCCTCCACATTGGTTAGTGATCGAGTTGGATTGAATGTGTTTCCTAGGCCTGCACCGCCATACATACCATCATAAGTATAATTTGCACCAAGGCCACGGATCACTAAATTGTCGCCAATTCCGTAGTTATTACCTGCTTGGGTTACACCACTGATATTACGGGCTAAGTCTTGTAAGTTATCAACGCCTTGCGAGTTGATAAGCTCTTGATCGACGATAACGATAGGCGCAGGTGTTTCCATTAACGACATATCAGACTTTGTTGCTAAACCCGAATTTAATACAACATGATTTTGCTTTTGATAAACCGTGATGCGTTCAAGATCGGATTGTTCGGCCGCAGTTGCATTATATGCTGTTAAACAGGCTAGGGTAATTAGAGAGAATTTATGCGTTGTCATAGTCATTACCATTAAAAAATTTTCGTAATGATAATGTGTGGCATTTGTATTTCAAGTTTTAATTATCTAAAAAAGGCAATTATTTAAACCTACCCCAAGCTGCTTACCTTTTGCTTTCAAAATATTAATATATTAACAACGTATTTAGTTAGCTGTTAGTTTAACCCTTGCTTAATGATGGAGTTAGCTTAACGCTAACTCCACACATTTATTTATAAGCAACACCTGCTTTCATCACAAATGCTACATTTTCTAGCAAGGTTATGTCTTGCAGTGGATTGCCTTTAACGGCAATGATATCTGCTGCAAAGCCTGTTTTAATTTGCCCTAGTTGATTTTCAACTTTTAACAGTTTTGCGCCATTAATCGTTGCTGCTTGAATTGCCTGTAGTGGCGTCATGCCAAACTCAACCATTCTCGAAAACTGTTTTGCATTATCACCATGTGGGTAAATTGCGGCATCGGTACCAAACACCATATTTACGCCAGCCTTTACTGCTCGGCTAAAACTATCACGCTGTTTTTTAGAAACTTGGCGCTCTTTTGCTAGGTTTTCTTCGGCTACACCATTTTGCTCACCAAACGTGAGGGTATACTCAGTGTTATAAATATCCATTGAAAACCAAGTGCCGTGTTTTTTTGCCAGTTTAATTGCTTCATCGTCAACAAAACTGACATGTTCAACACTGTCTACACCGGCTTTAATGGCTGCGGTAATACCACTGGTACCATGTGCATGTGCAGCAACCGTTAAACCGCGCATATGTGCTTCATCAACAATGGCAGTCATTTCTTCTAATGAATACTGTTGAATACCTACTTTTGTGCCCTTAGAAAATACTCCGCCAGTGGCGCAAAACTTAATAACATTGGCACCGTACTTAATGTTTTCGCGTACTTTTGCACGAACAGCCCATGGGCCATCAGCCACACCTTCGGCAGTGTATTTCATTTCAGGAGGTAGACGGTTGTTGTCACAGTGACCACCCGTTACACCCAAAGAGGGGCCAGCAGCCCAGATGCGAGGGCCAATAATATCGCCTGCATTAATGCCGTCACGTACTGCAATGACACTGTAACCTTCGGCGCCCACGTTACGTAAAGTTGTAAAGCCCGCTTTTAAGGTTTTTTCTGCAAAATAGGCCGCTTTAATCGCTTTACGTGGCACTGACTGACCGATACGTTCACTACGAGGGACTGTTGGATCGCTGGTTAAGTGTACGTGCATATCCATGAATGGTTAACTCGGGCAACTTAATATGGTCATCACCTTGTTGTAGGGGTGGCATGGTGCCACTACTGATTTTAGTAATAATACCGTCATCGATTTGAATAAGCGGTGCATTAATAAGCTTGCCATTATTTACGTCTAGCATTGCTTTAGCACTAACGTACGTTGTTGCTTGTGCGCTAAAAGCGCTGACACACAGTAAGCCCAAAGGGACAGAAAGTGATAATTTATTCATTTATTTTCTAATTTTTGATTATTTTATATAGCAATGTAGCAAGCAGTTTTTAGGCTGTAAACAAAACGCGATAAGTATCGTATTTTCTTTATTTAGCGATTTGAAAGCTGCATACTTGCGCTAACTTCTTATACTCAGGGATCATTATGAAAAAATTTAAGTTAACCTTGCTTGTCGCTGGTGTACTCAGCGCTTTGTCTGCGTGTTCAAATACGGCTAATAATAATTTAAATAAGCCACAATCAGCATTAACAAGTGAAACTGCCAGCGCAACAACACAACAATTAAATAGCTTGGTTGAGCAGTACTTTGTGGATTCGTTGCAATTTAGCCCTCTTGATGCCACTTATATTGGCTATAACCAATACAACAACCAATTTACAGCACCGATTACCGAGCAAAACCGAGCTCAGCAGCTTGCTTTTTATAAAGATTATCAGCAACGTTTAGCGGCGATTGACCAGCAGCAGTTAACCGGTCAAGCCTTATTAAGTTATGAAATACTGGCACGGGATTTAGCATTAACAATCGAAGGTTTTCAATTCCCGAGTTACTTATTACCAATTAACCAAATGTCTGGCGCTCACAATACGTTTGCAGGCTTTGGATCGGCGCAAAGTGCGCAGCCATTTGCAAGCTACCAAGATTATGAAAATTTCGTCGCGCGTGCTGAAGGTTTTGTAACTTGGTTAAGCAGTGTGCAAGATGCTATGCAGCAAGGGGTAAATGAAGGCATTGTTTTACCAAAGCCATTAGCTGAAAAGTTATTACCGCAATTTCAAGCGCATATAGTTACCAGTGCAGAACAATCTTTATTTTATAGTCCGATAAAGCAGCTTCCAGAGCAATTCACAGCAGCGCAAAAGCAACAACTCACTGACCAATATAGTGCACTTATTATGGATAAGTTGGTCCCAGCGTATACAAAAATGAGCGAGTTTTTAGCGACCACTTATATACCAAATAGCCGTGCAACAGTAGGTTATAGCGATTTACCAAATGGTAAAGCATGGTATGAATACCAAATAAAGAAAAACACCACCTTGAGTTTATCTGCTGATGAAATTCATGAAATTGGTCTAAAAGAAGTATCGCGTATCCTTAATGAAATGAAAAAAGTAAAGGAAACCGTTGGTTTTAAAGGCAGTTTAAGTGAGTTTTTTACTCATTTACGAGATTCTGATGAGTTTTATTTTGATACACCTGAGCAATTAATTGCGGCCTATGAAGCCGTAAAGTTAAAAATTGATGCGCGTGTACCTAAATTATTTAACATTGTCCCCAAAGCTGATTACGTTGTAAAAGCGGTTGAAGATTTTCGTGCTGAGTCTGCGGCAGGAGCATCTTATCAATCACCAGCACCGGATGGCTCTCGTCCGGGAATTTTTTATATTAATACCTTTAATTTAAAAGCGCAGCCTAAGTTTCTACTCGAAACATTGTCAATCCATGAAGCAGCCCCAGGACACCATTTTCAAATCGCCTTACAGCAAGAAGTTCAGTCATTACCTGAGTTTCGAAAATTTGGTGGTTACACAGTGTTCGCCGAAGGTTGGGCATTATATGCTGAAAGTCTAGGTAAAGAATTGGGTTTATTTACCGACCCATATATGTGGTATGGCCGTTTATCTGATGAGCAATTACGCGCTATGCGATTAGTGCTCGATACAGGTTTTCATGCTAAAGGCTGGACTCGTCAACAAGGTATTGATTACATGCTGGCTAATTCCTCAATGGCTTTAAGTGATGTAACCGCAGAAGTTGAGCGCTATATAGCTTGGCCAGGACAAGCATTGTCGTATAAATTAGGGCAATTTAAAATTCAAGAACTGCGAGATTATTGTAAACAAGCATTAGGTGATAAATTTGATATTAAAGAGTTTCATACGCAAATTTTAATTGATGGTGCTTTGCCGATGCCAATACTAGAAGCGAAAATTAAACGTTGGGTTGATACGCAGCGCTAACTTTTAAACTTGAAATAGCGCAAAGCTGAATGTAGCTTTGCGCGCGGTGCTCAATTAAGCTAAAATGCGCGCTATTAGGGGCACCGAGTTATACCATGTTTGAAAACCAATTTTGGCTTGAGAAATCACTTGAGCAAATGTCACAAAATGAGTGGGAAGCCATTTGCGATGGCTGTGGAAAATGCTGTTTAAATACCTTTATAGACAGCGAAGATGAAGATGAGTTTACCGCCACAGATCAACTTCGCGATGGTGAAGAACTCATTTTTACTAATATTGTTTGCCAATACTTAGATAATAATACGTGTGGTTGTAGTGAGTATGAAAATCGACAAACATTAGTCCCGTCATGTGTAAAATTAACCAAAGAAAACCTCGACAGCATTTTCTTCATGCCGCAAAGTTGTAGTTACCGCCGTTTGCACGAAGGCCGTGGTTTAGCGTCTTGGCATCCATTAAATAACGGTGGCAGCAAAGAACTAATGCATACATTGGGTATTTCTGTAAAAGACAAAACAGTAAAAGATTGTGATGTAGCTCTAGATGACTTTGATCTGTATGAAGCAGATTGGCCAACTAAGGATTGCGATTAATGACTGCGAAGATTGGTTTGATCAATCCTAAAAGCCCCTCTAACGTTGGCGCAGTGTTAAGAGCTGCGGGTTGCTATGGGGCTGAACAAGTATTTTTTACTGGCACGCGTTATTTAAATGCTAAAAAGTTTCATACCGACACAAAAAATGTTGCTGAACGCATCCCCCTGACTTGCGTTGACGATTTAGCAACAGCAAAGCCCGCAGGTGCGACTGTTGTGGTGATTGAACTAATAGAAGGTGCAACCCCTTTGCCTGAGTTTGTTCATCCTGAAAACGCATTTTATATTTTTGGCCCTGAAGATGGCTCTATTAGCAAAGATGTACTGAACTGGTGCGATGAAGTGGTGTATATCCCCACAATCGGTTGTATGAATTTAGCAGCTACCTGTAATGTGGTTCTTTACGATCGACAAGCCAAACTCGGTGGTGTAGAAAGTTCTGATCAAACGATTATTCAAAGCCGCGACACCAATAATAAAATGATATGGCAGAAATAGTACAAACTGAATTAAACAATTGAAAAAGGGGCAATTAATGCCCCTTTTTTCGTTTAATTCCAAAAAAGTTATTACTTTTTAGTAATTTTGATCTCTGAATTAATAACAATCCCTTCATCTTTTATATCTGTTGCAAAATACACAGACATTGTTTGATTTTTTAATTGTTCAAGTTCTTCCGGGATCACTTGTCCTGTCATTTTAAATACTTCGATGACAGGAGTCATTAATGATTTCAGATCAACTGCGGTATTTAAAAATCCATTTTTTTCAAGTGCTTGTTCTGATAATGTATTTGCAATAGCCGCTGATTTTTCACCAGTGAATAAAACAATATGCTTTCCTTTTTTAGCTAACCTTATATCAAGGCCAGCAGGTAAAGGATAAGGAATTGCAGCATTGACACTAATTGCATCGCCGTTTTCTGGTATTTCAAGCTCCGCTAATGCGGGTAAAAATCCTTTAGCAGTAAAAAGTAAATTATCAGGATCTGTCGCAGAAAGTGTGATTAGCGCGTCTAAAGCTTTTAGTTGTGGCAGTTGATTTGCATCGGCTCCTAAAGCAAGATCTTGAATACTTACACTGACACCTTGAATACCATTAGCCATAGCGGTCATCATTGATAGTGCAGCTAAATTTGAGTCTTGAGTTTGTTGCTGTAAAGCAACAAGAGGTGCACACTCAAATTCAGCTTTTTTAAATGTACTTGAGAGTATATTTAAAAGCGGTGGAATTTTTGAAATATCCGCACCATAAGCAACGCTTAGCATTTGCCCGTCAAGTTTAGTTGTATGCTCAGGAACAAAACCCCGCACAGATTTTAATGTTTTAATAATATCTGTAGCAGTGCTTTGGAAAATAGCATCTGCTTTAAAATGAGCATCAGAGTTTGTTACTTGTATGTACGTGCTACCGGTTACTGATGCAGGCCAATAACTAACAAGATTGGTAATGTCATTTTGGCACTGTGGTGTTCTAGCTACCTCTAAAGCATTTGGATCACCCAATTCTTTTAATAGTTCATCAAGCATTTCACCTAGGCGTGATGGTGTTCTAGCGGTAATAGCATTAGCAATCTCAACATGGTCTATATACGCAATAGAGTGGCCATCAAATGAATAATTAGTAATATAGTTTTCAAGTTTAGCGGTTTGCGTTAATGATTTTGTTGGTTTATCAATTGCTAAAGCAAGACGTAAATCTTTAATTGTATTAAGTTTTGTATCAAACGTGATGGTAGCCCAGTTATCTTTAACAGACACAATTAAGTTTAATGTAATGTCATTTTCAAGTACTAAAGGGTACGTGTTGTAGTCAACACCTTCGATGGTTTGTGTTGTGAAGTTAATTCCCGCTTTATCAGCTGAGCTATTAATTGTATTAAATAAAGCTGTTTCATCTTCAAGTTGATAGCGTAATACTGGCATTAGACCAATTGTATAGGCTAGAGCTTTATAATCATCGGCGAATCCCCAGGCTGCTTTTAGTGTTTCATAAGATGACAATGATGTTTGATATTGATCTAATAGAGACGCTAAAAACTGTGCATTGTTATCGTTACTTGCCGCTAAATTTTCGATCAATGGCGTAAAATCGTCAGCACCTTTCATTTGATCTGGAATCAAATTGAAATATTTACTATAGGGAAATGGTTTTAGCTGACCATAAAATAAAGCAGTATCAGCAGGGACGTAATCAAGTTGAGCAAGTTCTAATGAGGCTGTTGAACTGTCAGTTTGTGTATAGATTATTGCACCCGCCGCTACAGCAACTGCGCAACCGGCAAGTAGTTTGGTGTTCATTTGGAAATTCCTTTTTTGTATCAGTACCAAGCGGTACGTTCTGTAGTATTTATGTTTTGTAAAACGATATCATAAAAGTGCGTAGCCTAGCGAGGAAAAGCACTATTAGTGTTGGTTGTAGTGAGGGCACGGTATTATATAAATTATTAATTTTATATGGATAATTTGTTGTTTAAACGCAAAATTATCGAATGTTGTTTGTTGTTATGTGACTATTCTAATTCATAATAAAAATAGATGGGATAATCATGAATAATCTTTTTTTCACAAAAGGGGTACTTAACTATATTGCAGTACTGATAAGTACAGTTTCATTAGCTGCTTGCACCTCAAGCGAAGTGCCATTAGATCCTATTGTAGGAGACACGGGGCAAGCTTTGTCAGATATTGCGTTAAGTAGTGATGTGAAGTTTTATGATTTAGAGTTAGAAGTTTTTCCTACGGATAAAAAAATAGCCGGTATTGGTAAAACCTCATTTTTAATGCTTAAAGCAAACCAATATGTAGAACTAAAATTAGACAGTCGATTTAATATCAGTGATGTAACTGTAGCTGGAAAGAGCGCAAGTTATAAAAGGCTAGGTGGTATTATTACGATTAACTTAGGGGAAGTTAAAACGCCGGGTGAATTGGTTGATGTTGCAGTTCAATATTCAGGGAAGCCACATATTGCGAACAATGCGCCATGGGAAGGTGGCTTTGTATTTGATAAGTCGTCTGATGGAAAACCATGGATTGCAACGGCAGTACAAGGAGAAGGGTGCGATTTATTTTGGCCCTGCAAAGATCATTTTAGTGATAAAGCGGATTCAATGCGTATTCGTTTAACTGTTCCTAACGGTCTTAGTGCCGTGACTAATGGTGTGCTGCAAGATGTCAAAAAGCTGCAAAATGATAAGGTACAATTTGATTGGCTGTTATCTGTTCCCGCCAGTGATTATAATATAGCCTTAAATATTGGTAACTACGAACGTATTCAAAAATCATATACCAGTATTAATGGTACACAGGTACCTATTGAGTTTTGGGTCTTACCTGAAAACAAACAAAAAGCAGAGGATTTGATCGATTTTGATTTGATCAATCAAATACAATTTTTTGAAAGTCATTTAGGTCCTTATCCATGGGGGAATGAAAAGCTAGGCTTTGTTGAAACACCTCATTTAGGTATGGAACATCAAACGATTAATGCTTATGGAAAAAAGTATAAACGTGATGAAAATGGCTATGATTGGCTACTACAGCATGAGTTAGCACATGAGTGGTTTGGGAACTTAATGACCCATGAGAGATTAAATGATGCCTGGCTTCATGAGGGCTTTGGTTTTTACATGCAGCCTGCTTACAGCTTAAATAAATTTGGCAATGCCGCATATAGCTATACGATGTACAAATCGTATTTGGGGTTAAAAAATTGTCAGCCAGTTGTTCGTGAAGGAGAAGTTACTTCTGATGAAGCATTTAACTCGGATATTTATGGTAAAGGTGGCTGGACGTTACATACATTACGTTGGTTAATTGGAGAGCAGTTATTCTGGCGTGCAACACGAGAATTATTGTATGGTATCGATAATACCTCAGACATAAAGTATCCAATAAAACCACGATATCGTAATACAGAACATTTTATTGATATTGTAAACAAACTAACAGGTGATAATTATAATTGGCTATTCGATATTTATTTAAAGCAAGCTGAGCTACCAATCTTAAATAAACGACAAGTGGATGGAGTTATTACACTTAACTGGGATGTGAAATCTTTAAATAATAAGCCTTTTCCTATGCCTTTACCTATCTCTATCAATGGTAAAGAGGATGTTTATTATCCGCAAGACGGAAAAATTATTTTAAATATCAATCCAGGTGATCACGTAGTCGTTGATCCTGATATGAAGGTTCTTCGTTACTTACCTATTATTTCTAAATGTAACAAAAAGCAGGATTAATACTTTGCGATTGATACCACAGTAAATTGATATTTACTGTGGTATCAATCGTCGTGAGTAACTCTGCTGTTATGTGTTTCAAAAATACGTGTCACGTTAGTAACTATTTGTTACGGTTGTATATCAATGCGTGGATCGTTCCAATTTAATTTTTGTGATTTTTTTATACTAATGTGTAGAATCACACACAACTTGTTAATGGAGTGAAAATCACGTGAGTGAAATAAATATAAATAAAACGTTTGTCACTGAGCAGCCGCAGCAAAATAATAATTACCTGTTACCTTTGACTGCAATGACAACTCTATTTTTTTTATGGGGTTTTATCACAGTACTAAATGATGTACTGATCCCGCGTTTAAAAGGGGTGTTTGATCTTAGTTATACGGAAGCGATGTTAGTGCAGTTCTGCTTCTTTGGTGCTTACTTTATTGTTTCTTTACCCGCGGGGATATTGGTTAAGAAATTTGGTTATAAAAATGGTGTGCTTAGCGGTCTTATCGTGGCTTCTATCGGCTGTATGTTATTTTATCCTGCAGTGGTCGTACATGAATATTGGCTATTTTTAACCGCATTATTTGTACTAGCCGGTGGTGTCACCATTTTACAAGTATCGGCTAACCCTTATGTTGTGGCGCTTGGGCCTGAAAAAACAGCTTCGTCACGGTTAAATTTAGCGCAAGCACTTAATTCATTAGGAACGACTATTGGGCCCTATGTTGGTGGCATTTTGTTCTTTGGCGCAGCAGGCTCATTGACTGCATCTGCGGCGACAGCAGAATCGGTAAAAATTCCTTATTTAATGCTTGCTGCAGCACTGCTTACTATTGCTGTTGTGTTTGCATTTTTAAAATTACCTGAAATCAAATCACACAAAGAAGAACTCGATTGCAAAGCAAAAGGTCATTCTTTAACGCAAGCCCCGCATTTAGTTATGGGGGTGTTAGGTATCTTTTGTTATGTTGGTGGTGAAGTGGCAATAGGTAGCTTTTTAGTTAACTTTTTGGGTGAAGCTCATATTGCAGGGCTCGAAGAGCATACCGCTGCCGCATTAATTGCCTATTATTGGGGCGGGGCGATGGTAGGGCGCTTTATTGGCTCTGCTGCATTACAAAAAATTGCACCATCAAAAGCAATTGCTTTTAATGCATTTGCGGTCATTGCGTTACTTTTAATTACAATCTTCACTGAAGGTGACGTTGCTTTGTATGCTGTGCTGTCGATTGGTTTATTTAATTCTATTTTGTTTCCGACAATTTTCTCAGTCGCTATTCAAGGGCTAGGTTCATTAACCAGTAAAGGATCTGGTTGGCTTTGTTTAGCGATTGTTGGTGGTGCATTAGTACCGTTAATTCAAGGCGTTGTTGCTGATGCAATGAATATTCAAGTTAGTTTTATTATCCCAGCACTTTGCTATTGTTTTATCGCTTGGTACGGGTTGAATGTTGTAAAACTTGCGAGCAAGTGGCAACAAAAAATAAACTAAGCTAATAGTAAAACCTCTTTAGATAAATGCATTTGCAGCACTGTAAATGCATTTATTTTCTTATTATTCTCAATGAATCAATCGCACTCTAAAGTAAAACCTCGCAGTTTAGTTCATTACAAAATAACGACGGATATGCACTGAATACGTATTCAATAGCTATTGTTTATAAAAATCACTGGAACCTTCCAATTTTGAGTTTGTTATTTTTTCGGTGCAATTACGACATTGACTGTCTTTACTTATCGATTAATTACTTTATGAATTTGTTATAGGAGTAAGCGCTAAACTAATTTTTTTACCATGCTTTATTATTGTTTTTGGCTATAACATAGCAACTGTTGGCGATAAGATAAGACAAATAGCGTTATTTTTGTTAAAAAGTAGTTAGCTAACAACGATAAAAAAAATAAATAGGTGTGTCATGCAAAGCTCGCTAAAATTTACCACTAAGGTAACTATCGCAGCATCTGTGGTATTAGTGTTGGTGCTGGGGTTATTTACCATCAATAACTTTATTTCAATGCGCTCACAAACGCAGCAGCAACTGTCTCTAATATTACAAGAAAGCTCTCAATCGGTTTCACAAAATATTGCTAATTGGCTCAATAATAAATTAGCAATCGTTCAGTCTGTAGCGAAAACGCATCAGCAAAATGACACTAAGGAATTAACTCTTAGCCAACTCAATAGCGCAGAAATGGCAGGTAAGTTTAAAAACACCTATATAGGCAAACCTGATGGTACTTTTGTACTCAATGATCAAACAGTTGTATTACCTGCTGATTATGATGCCACAATCCGTCCTTGGTATAAGCTGGTAGAAAATAAAACCACCACAGCGTTTACGACTCCTTATATCGACGTAACCACCAATGAGCTAACTATTTCAGCGGTTGCGCCCATTTTAAATAATGGCCGTTTTAGTGGCGTCGCCGGCGCCGATATCGATATGCAAACCATCACTCAAATAGTCAACGAAATTGATTTTTTAGGTTTTGGTTATGGTTTTCTATTAGACAGTGACGGTCGTATTCTAAGCCATCCAGATATCAAATTAAACGATCAGAGTATGGCGAAGCTGTTTGGTAAAAACCTTGCTTTAAAAGCTGAGTTTGTGGAGCAAGAAATCGCTGGTATTGATCATCTTGTATCATTTACACATATCAAAGGTATTGAAAATGTAGATTGGTATTTAGGTGTGGTGATCAACAAAGATATTGCTTATTCATCAGTGGCTTCATTTAGAAATATGGCTGCGATATATATGTGTTTGGGAGTTATCGCGACGATATTAATGATGCAATTTTCATTGCGTTATTTGATGCGGCCTATGCAGCGTTTAAACGATGCAATTAAAGATATAGCCCAAGGTGAGGGGGATTTAACTCGTCGTTTAGAGATTGAAAACGATGACGAATTTGGTGAACTGTCAGGTTATTTTAATGCCTTTATAGATAAAATTCATACCTCAATTGACCAAGTAAAAACGACCACGGTTGAACTGGAACGTTCAGTGGAAAGCTTAGTTGAGCAAACAGAGTCAACGCTAACGATGTACAGTGACCAAACTAAACGCACAGACAGCGTTGCAACAGCGATTAATCAGCTGTCATCAAGTGCGATTGAAATATCAAGCAGCGCAAGTCATGCATCAACCCTTGCTACTGATGCGAATACACAGTCAGTACAAAGTCAAAGTACGTTAAATGATAATATCAATGCCATTGGTGTGTTATCGCAAAATATGGAACAAGCACAACAAATTATTAGTAGTGTTGCTGAACACTCTGCAAGTATTGGTCAAGTACTCGAAGTTATTAAAGGAGTCAGCGAGCAAACGAATTTACTTGCACTTAATGCCGCAATTGAAGCCGCTCGTGCCGGAGAGGCTGGTCGTGGGTTTGCCGTTGTTGCAGATGAAGTGCGCCAGTTAGCTCACCGTACTCAGCAATCAACCCAAGAAATTGAAAATACCGTTAGCCAATTACAGCAAGGTTCAGGCAGTGCCGTTGCGGTTATGAAAGCCAGTTTAGTTGAAAGCGAAAATACTGTAAAACAAGCGCAAGCAGCCGGTGAGCAAATGGCAGGAGTAACCAAAGCTATAAAAGCAATTGATGATGTAAATCATAGTGTTGCAAATGCGACCACTGAACAAAATCAGGTAATACACTCTTTAGATAATGATATTCATACAATTAGTGAGTTATCTCAACAAGGTCAGCTAAACTTAAATAACACTTTAGCTGAGTGTACTCGTTTAAAACTGCAATTTGATGAACTTGAAAAAATGGTGCTACGTTTTAAAGTCTAAATGCAATCAGCGATAACTAAAAAGATAAAATAAATGATGCCGGAATCACCTGTAAGCCAAGGATGAAGGGCTAAATAACGTTGTTTCCAGTGAACAGTAACAGGCCAATAATGAATAATAGTCAGCTTATATATGTGTACGACCCAATGTGCAGTTGGTGTTGGGGTTTTCAAAAGTGCTGGCAAAAAATCCAAGACGCCTTAGCGAATGAAGTTGATATTATTTATAAAGTAGGTGGCCTTGCTGCTGATTCCGAACAGCCAATGCCAGTAAGTATGCAACAGTTTTTACAACAAACTTGGCAGCGTATTGGCCAGCAAACCGGTGCTAAATTTAACTTTGATTTTTGGCAAAACTGTCAACCACGCCGCAGCACTTACCCTGCATGTCGGGCGGTGATTGCAGCACGTTATTTTAATAAAGAGCGGGTTATGCTTGGTGCAATTCAGCAGGGTTATTATTTATCGGCACAAAACCCATCGGATCTTAATACACTCGTTAGCTGTGCACAGCAAATAGGTATTGCTGCTGATGAGTTTTTAGCTATATTGCAAAGTGAACAACTTGAACAGGCGTTTCAACAAGAGTTAGCGTATGTTCAGCAGTTACCTGTGCAGGGTTTTCCATCGTTAGTTCTTTGTCATAAACAGCAGTACTTTGCTATCGCCGTAAACTATACCAACGCAAATGCTGTGCTCAGCACCATTCATCGTATACTTGCCGATTAATTTATTTAATCTCACTTCACTCATCATTAAAGCGTACACGCTTGTTAAATATTAAAAACTATTGCTTTATCTAAGGTAAAAAGCTGTATTTATGGCAGTTGTCATAAAAAGGACTTTTTAGTGCAACACCTCTGTCATTTTTCACCTATAGAATCTCGTTCATTGATATTAAGCAACTAGCAAATCCGCTAATTTAACGAGTAAAGGTGTATGCGATGAAAGGCGTTAAACCATTGATATTAGCTAGTATTGTAGCCATGAGTGCAACAGTGCAAGCAAATGATTTAAATAAGGTTATCGATAAAAGCAGTGAAATTAACCAATCAGCTGTGCAATCACAAACAAAAATAGACAAGATTGCAGACTCTATGCAGGGTCGTTTACAACAGTTTAAAACCCTCAATAAAGAAATTGATGGTTTAACGGTTTATAACGCACAACTAAGCAAACAGCTTAGTAACCAAATGAGTGAAATGGAAGCCATTAACTTATCTATGGATCAAGTGTCTATTATTGAACGTCAAATTACCCCATTAATGCTACGCATGATCACAGGCCTTGAGCAATTTGTTGCTCTTGATGTGCCGTTTCTAACCGATGAACGTGAAAAGCGTTTAGCGTCTTTAAAAGACATGATGAACCGAGCTGACATTAATTCAAGTGAAAAATTCCGCCGTGTTTTAGAAGCGTACCAAGTTGAAGTTGATTACGGCCGTACCATCGAAGCCTATACCGCGTTATTAGATGTTGATGGTCAAGAGCGTGAAGTCGATTTCTTACGCATTGGTCGTTTAGAACTTATTTACCTTACTCGCGATGGTAAAAAAGCAGGCTCATGGGATACAACAAGCAAACAGTTTGTTGCCCTGGATGACTCAACAATCAGCCAAATTAGTAAAGGTTTACGTATTGCACGTAAGCAACTTGCCCCAGATATGTTAACACTGCCAGTACACGCTGCGGATTAAGAGGTTAAAATGAAACTTTTTACAAAAATGACCAAAATTGCTTTATTTGGTGCCACCCTTGGTTTTGCGGGCAACAGCGTTGCTGCTGAAGCTATGGATTTAGACTCGTTATTAAAAACACTTGAGCAAGGTAAAACACAGCAATCAGCACAAAATAAACAACGCGAGCAAGAATTTGCTGCACGTCAAAATGAACAAGTGCAAATGCTTAAAAACACTCAAGCAAAACGTAATCAAATGCTGGTTGAGTCTGAGCGTCTTGAAACACAGTTCGAAGAAAATGAAGTAAAACTTGCTAACCTAACCGATACATTATCTAAGCGTATGGGTTCATTGAAAGAACTTTTTGGTGTGCTGCAACAAGTGGCTGGCGATTCAAGTAATAAATTTGCAACGTCAGTAGTGTCTGCACAGCTACCTGGCCGTGGTGCTTTTATGGATGAATTGGCTCAAAAAATGGGCTCGACTTCTAAACTTGCATCAATCGAAGACATTGAAAAAGTATGGTTTGAACTGCAACGCGAAATGACTGAGCAAGGCAAAGTGTCACGTTTTACAACAGATGTAATTGTAGAAGGCGGCAACAAAGCTAAACAAGAAGTTATGCGAGTGGGGGCTTTTAACTTAATTTCAGAAGGTAAGTACCTTGATTATAACACCAGCACTAATACGTTAAGCGAGCTTACCCGTCAGCCTGTTGGCCGTTACACCTCAACGGCGAATGATTTACAACAAGCTAAATCAGGCACTGTACAATTTGCGCTTGACCCAACCGGTGGCTCTATCCTTGGTTTATTGGTACAAGCACCTGATACTTCAGAGCAAGTACATCAAGGTGGTGCAGTAGGTTACGTTATTTTAGGCGTTGGCTTACTTGCTTTAATTATCGCTATTGAACGATTTGTTTCATTGATGCTAATGGGCAGCAAAATCCGTCGTCAACTTAAAGACTCAGTGCCACGTGATGACAATCCACTTGGTCGTGTAATGAAAGTCAAAGATCAATACCCAGATGTAGCATACGACACCTTAGAGCTTAAATTAAGTGAAGCGATTTTACGTGAAATGCCAAAAATCACCCGCAACTTAACGCTCATTAAGATTATCTCGGTCGTTGCTCCATTGTTAGGTCTTCTTGGTACGGTGACCGGTATGATCAATACCTTCCAAGCAATCACCTTGTTTGGTACAGGTGACCCTAAATTAATGGCTGGTGGTATTTCACAAGCGCTTGTTACTACGGTACTTGGCTTAGTTGTGGCAATCCCAACAGTATTTTTATACACCTTATTGAATACCCGCTCTAAAAACTTGCTGCTTATTTTGCAAGAACAAAGCGCAGGTATTATCGCTGAGCGTAGCGAAAAGGGAGCATAACCCATGGTGCTATTGATTGACTCAATCAATGCTATCCGTGATTTTCTCGACACTGGTGGCCAAGTTCTGTTGGTCATCGGAGTGTTAATCTTCGCGATGTGGTTATTGATACTCGAGCGATTTATTTATTTTTTTAATGGTTTTCGTAGTTACAAACATGCCATTAAAAGTAGTTGGACAGGGCGCGATGAGCGTAATAGCTGGAACGCTGAGCAAATACGCCAAGCAACTATTTCACGCGCTGGGATGAAGTTAAACAACAACTTAGCGCTGATCAATGTGATGGTTGCCTTGTGTCCGCTGCTGGGGTTACTCGGTACGGTAACAGGTATGATAGAAGTGTTTGATGTGATGGCGATTACCGGAACGGGCAGTGCGCGTTCAATGGCATCAGGTGTATCGAAAGCGACTATCCCGACAATGGCAGGCATGGTTGGTGCGTTATCTGGTGTATTTGCTTCTACGTACTTACAACGCAAAGCAAAGCGCGAAGTAGCCCTACTTGAAGACAGCATGGTTTTAGACCATTAAACAACAATTTTTAGTATGTGGCGAAAGCCACATACAATCAGGAGAATAAAATGAGAGCCCCATTAGGAAGCCTTTTTCAAGAAGATGAAGCTGAAGAAATAAACATGACCCCGATGCTTGATGTTGTGTTCATCATGCTTATTTTCTTCATTGTAACCGCCTCTTTTGTTAAAGAGTCAGGTATCGATGTAAATCGCCCAGAAGCGGCAACAGCCGTTAAGAAAGAGCGTGCAAATATTCTAGTTGCGATTTCAGATCAAGGTGAAATTTGGATCAATAAACGTCAAATCGATGTGCGTGCTGTGCAAGCAAACATTGAGCGTTTAAAAGCAGAAAATCCACAAGGTAGTGTGGTTATTCAGGCTGACAAAAAAGCCACTACAGATACCCTTATTAAAGTGATGGATGCAGCACGCGCCGCAGGTGTATTTGATGTGTCTATCGCGGCACAAGAAGCCTAAGGAAGCCATAATGCGTTATTTAGTAGCATTATTAGTTGCCGGTGTTGTGACCTTTATGTTGTTTTTGGGCATGCAAGCGCTTATCACCGGTGGTGAAGGGGCGATGACTGAGCCAGCTAAAGGCAATGTACTTGATTTTGTAAGGCTTAAAAAAGAAGAAACGGTACAAAAGAAAGAACGTAAACCACAAAAGCCGCCAACGCCGAAAGAGCCTCCGCCGCCAATGGATTCACCGCAAATGCAAAATAGTGATCCAAATGCAGCAGCGTCTAATTTTGACTTTGGTGCCAGTGTGGATGCTGACGTGAGTCTCAGTGGCGGGTTAGCACTTGATTCAAGCGACGGTGAATACTTACCGATTGTTAAAGTTGCACCTGTTTACCCACGTCGAGCATTGTCACGGGGCATTGAAGGCTATGTGATTGTTGAGTTTACAGTGACTAAGCAAGGTACTGTTCGTGATGCAAAGGTAGTAAAAGCTGAGCCTGAATCATTGTTTGATCAAGCAGCCATGGATGCCGCACTTAAATTTAAATACAAACCTCGCGTAGTAGACGGTGAAGCTGTTGAAGTTGCGGGTGTACAGAATAAAATTTCTTTCCAAATAAATGGTTAGCACTGAATAAATGGATAGAGAAACGAGGCGATTATGAAATTATTAAAAACAGCATTATTTTGCTCGTTAGCACTAAGTGCTAGTGTTGCTTTACCAAGCGTAGTAAGTATGTTGCCAGGTGTTAATTTAGCAACGGCCTATGCAGAGGAAGTAAAAACAAAGCGCGTGCCGGCACTGCGTGAAAAAGTATATAGCCAATTGGCTCGTGCGCAAAAGTTAGCTGATGATGGTGATGCAAAAGCGGGCCTTGCTGCGCTTGATAATATTAATGAACGTTCATCCAGTATGAACTCGTATGAAAAAGCCATGATGTATAATTTTTATGGTTTTATTTATTACAACGAGAATGATTTACCGAAAGCGATCGCGTCGTTTGAAAAAGTCGTTGCTGAAGAAGAGATCCCTGAGTCTTTACGATTAAGTACCAGCTTTAGTTTAGCGCAGCTTGCAATGGCGAATAGCGATTACAACAAAGTGTTAGACTTTTTAGCGCAATGGGATGCAATCAACACTAAGCCTAAAACGGATGCTTACTATGTGCTTAAGTCGCAAGCTTACTATCAGCTAAAAGATTACCAAAATGGTATTGATAACATTAACTTGGCTATCGCGCAAAGTGATAGTGAAGGCAAACAGCCAAAAGAAAACTGGTTAGTACTGCAACGCGCCATGTATTACTCACTTAATCAAACTGACAATGTAGTTGCTGTACTTGAGCGTATGGTAAAGCTTTATAACAAGCCTGAATACTGGGTGCAACTTGGCGGTATGTACGGTGAAACGGGTAAAGAAAAACAACAACTAGCCGTACTTGAAGCCGCTTACCAGCAAGGTTTTTTAACGTCAAAATCAGATTTACGTCAACTTGCCCAAGTTTACTTATACAACGGTTTAGCGTTTAAAGCGGCTGATGTGATGAGTAAAGCGATTGAATCAGGCGTTGCTGAAAAGTCTGCGAAGAATTATGCATTCATCGCAGAAGCCATGGTCCAAGCAAAAGAAGATAATAAATCAGTTACTTACTTTGCTAAAGCGGCAGAGCTTTCGGATCACGGTAAGTACGATCAACGTATGGCTGAAGTACTTGTTAACTTAGAGCAATTTGAAGATGCCGCTGATGCAGCCCGAACGGCGCTTGATAAAGGCTCACTCGATTTTGAATCAAACGCCTATGTTGCGCTTGGCATGGCGCAGTACAGCATGCAAAATTTTGATGCCTCTATTTTAGCGTTTGAGCAAGCAGAAAAGCACAAAAAATCGCAGCGATTGGCTGAACAATGGATCAAATACGTGAAGCGTGAAAAATTGCATGCTGAAACATTACGCACCGCTTTGTTATAAGTAAATATGGCGTTAAAAAATGCCATTTTAACTTCAACGATTTTATTAAAAAACTCGTTTTATAATCGCAACACCAAAACCGCCTCAGGGCGGTTTTTTTCGTTCTAAATATTCCTAACAAATTGTTATTTAAATAAATTATATTGTCACTTTATGTTTATTAAAGTGTAACTGTATTGTCATACACCTCCCGTATTGTAGTCCTCGTTCTAAAGCTCAAGTGACCTTAAAGCATGTTTTTCGTGTTTTAAAGTGACTTGAGTTTTACTTAATGCGCTAACAAAATAATTAAATACTTTAACGGAGTGAACAATGAAATTATCTGGTTTATTTAAAGTCAGCCTTGTGGCTACTGCAATTACACTCGCTGGCTGTGGCGGTGGTGATATTAATGTTACACCTACAACAGTTGATAACAGTGTAGATAATAGTGTAGACAACTCAGTGACTAACCCAGGTGGTGATAATGGTGGTGATACATTAAGTTGCGCTACATATACATTAGATGGAGCTACATTTACAGGTGAAGCAGAAGGTGTTAACTGTGTTTACAGTCAAGCATTTGCAAGTAATGCGAAAGAAATTACCAGCTCTTTTGTTATCCCTGCATTAAGCAATGGCGGCGCACATGTATTTGAAGGTGCATTATTTATTGGTGATGATGTAGACACATCAACAGGCGCTACAATTGATGGCAATGGTCCTACATTGTCTATTGAAGCTGGCGCGACGATAGCTTTTACTAAGCCTGAGAGTTTTATTCGTATTGCACGTGGTGCAAATATTGAAGCAATTGGTGAAGTAGATAAGCCAATTATTTTCACAAGCATCAAAGAAGTTGATGGCGATGATGCAACAACCGCACAAATTGGTGATTGGGGTGGCGTTCAGGTAAATGGTCGAGGCCATTCTATTCGTTGTACGGCTGCGGCTGCGGCGCAAGATATGTGTAACCACGCTGCTGAAGGTATTGTATCGTATTATGGTGGTAATGATCCGCAAGATAGCAGCGGTATCCTTAAGCATATAGTTATAAAATATGCGGGTTTTGGTGTTGAAGGCGATGAGCTTAATGGTTTAACCCTTAATGCTGTAGGCTCAGGCACAACGATTGATTACGTGCATGTTCATAATGGTTTTGATGATGGTATAGAGCTTTTTGGTGGTAGCGTTAACCTTAAACATATTGTTATTACTGATACAGGTGATGATGGTATTGATTGGGATGAAGGCTGGAAAGGCTATGGACAATTTATTCTTGTACGTTCAAATGAATATGGAAACCATGGCTTTGAAACAGATGGCGCTAAGGTAGATCCATTATCAGCAGATGCACAAGATTTAGTAACAACTGTTTCTAATCCAACAATTGCTAATGCAACGGTTGTAACTACTGGCGACCAAGGTGCTGAAGGGCGTCGTACTGGTGCTGGTATGGAAATGAAAGAATGGGGTAAAGCGCAATTAGCGAATATGCTATTTGTAAACTCTTCATCTGTAGATGGTGCTGGTTGTCTTGATTTATATAATGAAAAAGACCAATCAGGGGATGCTGGTGTGCATGCGAATGCAAATAATGGCGATATCGCATTTATGAGCTCAATATTTGCTTGTGGTAAGAATTTTGAAGACGTAAATACACCTTTAACTGGCGCATTAGCAAGTTTTGATATTGCTTCTTGGTTTACTGGTGGCGAGAATAACCAGTTAATTGGTTTTGCTGATTTTGCAAATGTACTTGGTGCTGATGGTGTTTCAACAGCTGCAACTATTACTGATTCACAAGGCACTGCAGTAGCTACAACAGCTAAAGACATGAGTGAAGTTAACTCTTTCTTTACTAACGCAGGCTATATTGGTGCACTTAAAGACGGTGAATCAAGTGAGTGGGCTGATTTTGTTGCCGCATCTTTACAACGCGCTAGTAATTAATCTAGACCGGCTCTAATTATAAGGCGCTACGGCGCCTTTTTTAAGGGAATTTTAGGTTTAGAGGATATAAATATGAAACATCAAAAGCAGTTTAAAACCAATCTAATAACTTTATCTCTGCTCTCCCTTTTTTCTTCATTTCATTCTTTCGCTGATCAGGCACAAGAAATAATAAATGAAGACGCGATAGAAGAAGTTGTTGCAACAGGTACGCGCCTTAAAGGCAGTGCTAGTGCCGTAATTGATGAGCGTAAAAATCAGGCGTTTGTCGCTGATATAATGGGTTCAGAGCAAATATCTAGAACGGGTGATAGTGATGCAGCTTCGGCACTTCGCCGTGTTACAGGCTTATCATTAGTTAACGATAAGTTTATCTATGTCCGTGGCTTAGGTGAGCGTTACTCTAGCGTACGTTTAAATGGCGCGGTAGTTCCAAGCCCGGATCTAACACGAAATGTAATTCCACTTGATATCTTCCCATCAAGTATTATTGAATCCTTGGCTGTACAAAAAGCCTATTCACCAAATATGCCTGCGGCTTTTGGTGGTGGTGACGTTAATATCAGAACCAAGAGCATTCCAAATGATACTTTATTTAAAGTCGAAATTGGTGCCAGTTATAAAGATACAAACGACGAAGGCTATACATATAATGGTGGCAGTGATGATTGGTTAGGTAAAGATGATGGTACACGCGCATTACCTGGTTCAGTTAAGACTGCGTTAAATACCTATATCAATGGCCTGTCTGATATTTCGTATAGAAATATCAGAGATGTAGAGTCAAGACGTCAGGGGGCTGATATTGGCCAAGCTGCCGCGATAGACTTAAATAAAAGTTTAGCAAAAGCATTGCCAAGAGATTTTGGCTTGGAAAAAGAAAGTTTAAATCCTGATGCCGGTATTAAAGCTGTGTATGGCGACCGTTTTGATAACTTATTTGGCTTAGACGGCTCGTTTGGTTTCTTAGCGTCAGTTGCCTATGAAAATGAATGGTCTAATGCTGAGAAGTTTAGCGCTGTACTTTCTTCTGTTGACGCATCTGAGTCCTCATGTTCACAAGATGACTTTACTTGTTACTCTGCAACAGAGAAAGAAGTGTCAACCAAGCATAATATAAAGTTAAATAGCTCTCTAAATTTAGGTTATAAAATTGGAGGTCACGATTTAACAGCAACTTATATGATGTTACGAGATTCTGAAGATGAAGCCTCTGTTGCGCTTTACCAAGAACCTTCAAAGTCATTAAGTATTGATGCTGGGCAGTTGCAGCGTAGTCACTTAACCTCTTTTGAGGAACGAGAACTTGAAATACTTCAGCTTCGTGGAATGCACAATTTAGATTGGGGTTTTCTTGAAGGTGTTGGTGTAGATTGGCAGTATACTGACTCAACAGCGACTACAAGTATACCTGGTGAGCTTAAAGTAACGGTTCGTGATGAGTACTTAGATGGCAAATATCAACGTACTTTTTACAATGGTAGCTTAGGTGGTAATCCTTATTTGTATCGATTTGTAGAGCTTGAAGACGATGTAGAAAACTGGGGCGTTAATGTAAACAAAGTTTTTTACTTTGATAACGCCGAAGTAGAAATTGCGGGTGGTGGTTATTTTGTTGAAAAAACACGTGATTACCGCACTGACTTTTTTAACTATCGTTTTAACCAAACTCAGTCTTTAGATCTAGCACAAAGTGAAGAAGAAGCACTGTCAATTGGTAGTTTTTTTGCTAACGATGCTGTTGTTGATTCAACGGATGTCGAGTTATTGTTCCAAGAACCAACAGCTGATGATTACTTAGCAGCGCAAATGATTGATGCTTATTACGGCTCTTTTGACGTAACGTTTGCTCAAGATTGGCGTTTAAGCGGTGGTGTGCGTTACGAGGACTTCCGCCAAGTTGCGCTTGCTTTTTCTCGCTCAGCATTCGATCCTGCTTTATTGGCTGATAAATTAAGTGCAGATGCGATAGAACAAGCAAGTGTGATGGAAGATGAGTATTTTACTTCGTTATCTATGACATATAGTCAGCAATCGTATCAAGTTCGTTTTGGTTATGGCAACACGGTTGTACGCCCTGATTTGCGAGAGCTAAGCCCTGTTCAATTCCAAGATCCGCTGACAGGTTATCGAACGCTTGGTAATCCATTCTTAGAATCTAGTTACCTAGATAACTTTGATGCACGTATCGAGTTTTATATGGACAATGGCGATAATTACTCAGTTGGCGCATTCTATAAAGATATCGATAAACCAATCGAAGCACTATTAACAGAAAGCGACGGCCGTTTTACTCTGCAGTTTGACAATGCAGAAACAGCCTATGTTTACGGTATTGAAGCTGAATGGTTAACTGAGTTGCACAGTGATTTATTAGGGGGCGCTTTTTTTACTTCTGGAAATATAACGCTCAGTGATTCAGAAGTTGAAATTGCAGAAGAACAGCGTGGCGATCTCACGAACCTAAAGCGACGTATGACGGGCCATTCAAAGTATGTTGCCAACTTGCAACTGAATTACGATTCACATGATGGCATGCATCAAGCATCTGTTATCTACAATGTATTTGGTGATCGTATTTTAGCTGCGGGTGTTAATAACTTTGATGACGCTTACGAACAACCTTTAAACTCGTTAGACATGGTTTATAGTTATTACCCAACGTTTAATACCACATTAACACTTAAAGTGAAAAATATGTTGGGACAAAACTTTGAAGTTAATCAAAATGATGTGCTAATTCGTTCTCAAGAAACGCCTAGAGAATTAAGCGTGAGCTTTAGCTACGAGTTTTAAAGTCATCTAATAAAGGCAAATTACATAAGTCTTTATTATCTCAGCCCTGCCAAATGCAGGGCTTTTTAATATCTGCTATTTGTAAAACTAATGGTTGTGTAATATCTGTGTTATTAAAGAAGTGATCATTTAATGCAAATTGATATAAGGCTATTATTTTAATGATGATATGTGATTAATGATGAGTTGAACTATGTTGATATTAATTGGAGGAATTTTTGCGCCATGGAATAAGAGCTCAGTTGTTACTGAGCTGTTTGTTTACGTTAGTTACCGCTACCGCACTTTATACTAGCGTACAATGGATAACACTGATTTTTACTACCAGTATTTTTTGAAACCCATGCGCTACCATACCAGTCATATTCCGCATACTCATATTCATCCTCACCACACTGTGCTGCCAGTGATTTCTCGCTTATGACCTCGCTCTTTACAGAATTGATTTCCCGATATAAAACTGACAAAGAAGTTGCTATAACTACTATCAACTATTACGGTAGGGTAGGGTTGATGTAGATAAGCTTTTTGTTGAGCCCGATGTGTGTTCAACACTAGTTGTTGAACTGGCAAAAGAAGTATTCGATTCTACATTGATTTCGTTAACATTTGCAGATACTCCTAAAGATAGAAAAGTTGCAATTAGGCTAGAAAAGTATAATGTTTTCATTTGTTTGATTCCTTTTAATGAATAAAATAATACACAATACATCTGACTACAAAGTGCGAAATGATTATAAATCTTGTTTATTGCATTCTTATTAACTTACTTATGTACAGATAGTCAGTTTCATATTGCAAAAAAATAGCAACAGATGAATCAGTTGGATGTCAAAAACACCGGTCTTTTACAATGATGCACAATAATCATAACTATTAGAAATATGATTATTGACTCAAGATGAAAAAATTTTATGTTCTATGAGTAACACTGGTGTTGCCTCGATCACAGTGCTAGATTGTTCGTTCTAAAAATTAAATCTCACGCAATGAATTTTAATTTTTAACGTATTAGGTATTTCTTATGACTCAAACAGTGGAACAAACAATGAAAAAAGTAGGATTGGTCGGATGGCGGGGCATGGTTGGCTCAGTGTTATTAGAGCGTATGCAACAAGAAAATGATTTTGCTCATATCGACACCACTTTTTTTACCACCTCACAAACCGGTCAGCTTGGCCCTGATTTAGCGGGTCCTGCAAAACCATTACTTAATGCAATGGATTTTGAATCGCTGGCAAAAATGGATATTATTATCACCTGTCAAGGTGGTGACTACACTAAAGCTGTGTATCCACAATTACGTGAAGCAGGCTGGGACGGCTATTGGATTGATGCGGCATCAGCACTGCGTATGAGCGATGACAGTATTATTGTACTTGATCCGGTCAATAAAGATGTGATTGAACAAGGTCTTGAGCAAGGCGTAAAAACCTATGTGGGTGGTAACTGCACAGTGTCACTCATGTTATTAGCATTGGGTGGTTTATTTGAGCAAGACTTGATTGAGTGGGTAAGCCCAATGACTTATCAAGCTGCATCGGGTGCCGGTGCTCGCAATATGAAAGAGCTCATTGCGCAAATGGGCTCTATTCATGCAAGTGTGGCTGACAAGCTCGCTGATCCACAGGCCGCTATTTTAGAAATTGATAAACTAGTCACGCAGCAGATTGCCTCAAGCGATTTACCGCAAGAGCAATTTGGTGTGCCGTTAGCAGGCAGTCTTATCCCATGGATTGATGTGCCAATGCCATCAGGTCAATCTAAAGAAGAATGGAAAGCGCAAGTTGAAGCGAACAAAATTTTAGGTTCATCTAAACAGCCTGTGCCTATTGACGGTTTATGTGTACGCATTGGTGCAATGCGTTGTCACTCACAAGCAATGACGATTAAACTACGTGAAGATATTAGCGTCGAGAAAATAGAACAGATTTTAGCCTCACACAATGAGTGGGTTAAAGTTATCCCTAATGAGCGTGATATCACTGCTACAGATTTAACCCCAGTTAAAGTAACTGGTACATTAAGTATTCCTGTAGGGCGTATTCGTAAATTAGCCATGGGACCTAAATTCATTAGTGCTTTTACCGTTGGCGATCAATTATTATGGGGTGCTGCAGAGCCGCTACGTCGTATGCTACGCATTATTGTTGATAATAAATATTAGTTTATTGGCTGCCATTTATTACAGTTAATATGGAGGGCTGGCAATGTGCCAGCCCTTTTACTGTTGTCTTTTTGCACCGCTTTAGTTTTGTCACTGCTTAGTTAATTTAGTGAGATTGTTTCTTGCTGGATACTCAATAGCTTACTATCTTTATGGGAGTATCTATTTGGCCTCCTATATATGAATATATCAAAAAAATTAAAACTATCTTTTGCCTCCGCCATCGCCTTACCTCTTTTTATTATTGCAGCACTTGTTATCACGCAAACAAGAGAGCAAGCTATTGATAATTTTGCGCAAATGAGCGAAAGAGAAGCACGGCAAATAGATAATGGTATCGCTATATTTTTTGCCGAAATAGAAAAAAATGTTGATTATCTAGCTTCCCATCAAATGGTCTTAGCTGCCAAGCAAGATGTCAAAACTCATGTAGATACAAATAATTCGGTGATGCTAAAACATCTCCAAGGCAGCAGTGTTGAACGTGCCGCATTTCAACAGTTTGATCACTTCGGCCAAACTCACCCAGGGCTTGCTTATATTTATATGGGTAATGAACAAGGTGGTTATATTCAGTGGCCAGCGGGAGAAGTTAATGCTAATTATGACCCACGATCTCGACCTTGGTATTTAACAGGTAAATCTGCAAGTGGTAAAACGGTTCGCACTAGTGCTTATTATTGGGCAGCTGACGACATGGTTATAGTCTCTACTGTAAAAGCAATAAAAGATAATGGACAAATTATCGGTGTACAGGGAATGGATGTTTCTTTGCAAGGACTGACAGAAATTATTGCTAATATTAAGCTGGGTGAAACTGGTTACTTAATGCTGATCGAAGATACGGGAAACATACTTGTTGATGTTAAAAATGAAGATTTTCGTTTTAAACGTTTAACTGATATTGCGGGTGGGAAATACAAGCAGTTAGCGGCTAATACCCAAGGTCAGTTCGAAATTGTTATTAATGACAAAGATTTTATTGCCAATATTTATACTTCAGCTAAGTTAGGCTGGAAATTTATTGGCTTAGTTGAAAAGTCAGAGGTGATGAGCGCCGCAAACACCATGACCGTTACAATTTTAATTATTAGTGCGGTGCTAATTATTGTATTCATTTTAATCGCAAGTTATATCTCAAAAGTAATTTCTTCACCTATAGTTGAAGTCAGTGATGGCCTGGCTGAAATTGCGCAAGGCGGTGGTGACCTAACTCGACGGCTCACGATAAAAACTAAAGATGAGACGGCAAAGCTTGCCAATAGTTTTAACCTATTTTTAAACTTGATTGCTGATTTAGTAAGACAAATCAACGAGTGTGCATTAGATGTAAGCGGTACATCAGAGCAAACTTCTACACAAGCATCGCAATTAACTCGTTCTACCTCCCAACAACAACAAGCACTGGAAATGGCGGCAACTGCAATTAATCAAATGGCTGCGACAGCCAACGAAGTAGCTTCAAGTTGTGCTAATGCGGCAGATCTGGCTATGCAAACGCAACAGGCATCAGAGATAGGTCAAACAGTGATCACAGAGACCGTTCAAAGCGTGGTTGTTTTGAGCGAAGTGATAAGTAAAGCAACGGATGATATATCGCAACTTGACACTGAAAGTGAAAATATCATGTCAATTTTAGGCGTTATAAGAGGCATTGCTGAGCAAACTAATTTGCTTGCTTTAAATGCTGCAATAGAAGCTGCTAGAGCGGGGGATCATGGTCGTGGTTTTGCTGTCGTTGCAGATGAAGTACGTGCATTGTCGAAACGTACGTCTGAATCCACTGAAGAGATTGCTACGCAATTAGACAAATTACGTAGCATGTCTGGCCAAGTCACTACTGAAATGAAACGCAGTTTAGACAGCACTAATAAAACGGTTGAACTATCCCATGCTGCACAGCTGCAATTTACGGAAATAACAGCGTCTATTGTTAATATTAGTGACTTAAATACGCAGATAGCAACCGCTGCAGAAGAGCAGCAGCATGTCGCTGAAGGTATAAATCGCAATGTTATAGAAATCAAAAATGCGGCTGATGATGTTAGTGAAATTGCTGCCAATACCAGTAATAATGGCGATAAATTAAAAACCTTATCACACGTTCTTACTGATCTAGTTGGAAAATTTAAAGTGTAGTAATAACAGTGGCTAAGAATAAAATACAAGCTGACAATACCGCTCATTAGTCTTCAATGCGAATACTCCAGTCAGCTTAATAGCCGATTCTATTTTTTTCCGGTATTAACTTGTTGGTATTTTTTGCGGATTAAAATTCAAACCTTGTTGTTTTATATGCTCGGTATAGTGGTAGGCCGATAATGGTTTTGAAAAATAAAAGCCTTGAAATTCTTTACATCCCATATTTGCCATAATTTCAACTTGCTGTTGTGTTTCAACTCCCTCAGATACGCATTTTATACCTAGCTCATCACACATGACGTGAATTGCTTTTACTAAGCTCTTTTGCCTTGTTGAGCTTGTAACTTGGCTTATTAGCGAGCGATCAAGTTTTAGCTTATTTATAGGATATTCGGCTAAGCGCGCAATATTTGAATAGCCCACACCAAAGTCATCAACAGAAATTGTGAATCCCCATGATTGTAGGTTTTGCATTAGCGCCAAGGAATATTCTTGGTTTGCTTCTAATGACGTTTCGGTCAGTTCTAATTCAATTTGACTTGGTTTGACATTAAAGTCCGCTAAGTATTTTACTAATTTTGACATGAAATCGCTTTGGCCAAAATCAAGCAATGATATATTTATTGCAACAGGCACTAGTGGAATTTCATCTTTGCTCCAAGTTGCAATTTGAGTACAGACTTTTTGAATTATGAGATCTGTGAGTCGGCTGATCATCCGGTATTCCTCTGCGATAGGAATAAACACCGCAGGTGATACAACACCAAGAGTTTTACTGTTCCAGCGTGCTAATGCTTCAAGTCCAATGCACTTGCCGTCATGTGTTACTTTAGGTTGATAGTGTAACTCTAACTCGGCGTTATGAAGTGCTTCGTCTAATAACATTGATATTTCATGTTTTTCTAAAAATGCTTGTGAGCGTTTCTCATCATAACCATTAATAGGGCGATGATTATCAGCAAGTTTTAATGCCTCTATTGCGTTGTTCAATACAGTAGCACTGCTTTTTCCTTGTCTTGGAAAGTTAGAAAAACCAAATAAAAACGACTGTTGGTATTTTCTGCCCCGCATTATATAAGGTTCATCAAGCGCATGTTTAACTTCGTTTAAAAGCTTATACTCTATTTTGTTAGCTGAGCTTGTAGTTATTATAAATGCTAATTTATTATTACCTACATGAGCGCACAGAACGAGGTCTTCATTAGAGTCTTTTAAGCGCTTATAAGCTGATACTAAATGTGCTTTTGCATCAGCTTTACTGTATTTGAGATTTAAATATTCATTATTTGCACTCTGGGTGATCACAATATAGAAATCACCTTGGTACTTTGCTACAAATCTTTCACACTGAAGCTCAAACCATTCTCTATTGGGAAGGTGTGTTTGACCATCGCTGTAACGTAAACGTTTGTTTTCTTGCTCCATTGCTAATAAGTTTTGTTTTATTTGATGTTGTTCAGTGCAGTCATCAAAGCGCAGCACACAATAATCAGAGTCAGTAACTTGCTGGTAATGTACAGTTTTATAGGTGTTTTTATATTTAAATACTTGGTTCTTTTGTGGGTTAGCTGCAATCACAAGATTAGGTAATAATTTATCGAGTTTAACTGTTGCTTTGAAATCAAATAACATTTTCGCTTGACTGTTAAAATCTATAACGGTGTTTTCACTATCGATAATTATTTTTGCAATACTTGATTCAGTAAAAAATGTTCTATAAAGCTCATTTTTTGCTGCTAGATGACTATTTGATTCTGCCATGGTTTGATTTAAGCGTTTTGCAGCAACAATGGTTCGCGCAACTGCGAGCGGAATACAGATATTAAAGAATAAAAATAATAGCCCTGATATATACCAGTCTGAATTTGGTAGTTGCGTATTTATGGAGGTAAGAGATGAAATATCAACGTTGTTTATTATAAAGTAAAAAGGCACGATATTTAAAATTGCATAACCTAGCGCGGTCCTCACACCTAATAGCATCAACGCAATGATAGGACAGGCATACATATACATAGAGCCTATTTTTGCAAGGTTGATATCTGTTAAAAAGAGATTAATTGAGATTGTTGCAGCAACAATACTGAGTAGCAGCGCATGGGCACATAAAGTAAAGCATTTACGGCTAGCTAGAAGTAAGATAGCCATTGTGACAAAAAAGCTCGCGCAAAGCACAATTACATGGATTAAGTTGAACTCAATTGCGGCGTTTAAAGTATGGCAAAATACTGAGAAACATAAAATTACACCAGCGGTTAAAATAATGCGTAGTGCACTGATACGCCAGTTAGGTACTAGAACGTTTGAATTAACGTGATCTGATAGTAAAAAGTAGCGACTTAAGTAATGCATTATAATTGGTGTAAATTTATCATATTTTTATTAGACCATTGATAAATAGCTAAAAGCAATAATTTATTAGTTTTAGATTTTACACTAGGAATAAATGCTTGGTTTATCGGCTGACTACAGATGAACTTAGTTATAATTGCACTAGCACCTAAGCTTTTATATTCTTAGGTGCTAGTTTATCAATACTTAGTTTTTGGGCTTTAATAGTGTTTTTAGTTCTGCTATTTGTGCCTTCAGCTCATTGATTTGTCCTTGGGTTGCCGGCAAGGAATCTACATCGGCTTGCTCTTCACGGGCATTGCGATGCTCCTGTGACATAACTTCTAGAATAGCGCCTACCATCATGTTTAAAAATACGAAAGCAGTTAAGAATATAAAAGTAAGGTAGTAAATCCAACTTAGTTTATAGACAGCCATAGTTTCGTACATGACGTCGGTCCAATCTTCAAAGGTTGCTATTCTGAACAGAGTCAACATTGAGATTGATACATCTCCCCACAGAAATGGATTTATCTCAGAAAATAACATGCTGCCAGTTGCGGCATAAATATAGAAAATAACAAACATTAACAGCGCAATATAGCCCATTTGCGGTATGGCTTTTAATAGTGAATTAACCAACAAACGTAGTTCTGGCACCATAGAGACTAAACGTAGTACGCGGAATATTCGTAGTAAACGGGCTATAAAAATGGTCGAACCTGCAGCAGGATATAAACTGCCAATGACGATTATAAAGTCAAAGATATTCCAGCCTTTGCTAAAAAAGTCTTTTAAGCCTTTACTTGCAACATAGCGGATAATTAGTTCTATTAAGAAAAACACCGTGATGCCCACGTCCATCCAATGTAAAGCAAATTCAACAGTGGGGTGTAACGAATAGGTGTGTGCACCAACGGTGAGCGCTGATACAACAATAACGGCGATAACAAATGATTGAAATATTTTACTTTTATCGATACGCTGGAACAGCTTTTGTAACTGCGACAACATCATAATTAGCCCTTAACGGTTATAGATATAAAACGTTTGCAATATACAGCAAAATCGTCATGGATGAATTACTTTTCCAGCTTAAAATGTAAGGAATTTTTAATGCTTTTCAATAGGCTAAAATGGGTTGTAAGTGCCTCAGCGGTACTGTTTTTAACCGGCTGTAGTTCAGATGCACGCTATCACGAAATTCAAGCTGCCCGTTTAGGTGAATGCAGCTACATGGCAGATAAAGAATATCATGAATGTATAAAGCGCCAAGAAGACGGTTACAAAAAATTTAAAAAGCAGCAAGACATAGTTCCAGAAAACGACTCAAGCCAAGAGCACACCAGTAAAAATGACTAAAACAGAAAAATTGTTAGA
This sequence comes from Pseudoalteromonas sp. SG43-7, assembly GCF_014164295.1. Taxonomy (NCBI): domain Bacteria; kingdom Pseudomonadati; phylum Pseudomonadota; class Gammaproteobacteria; order Alteromonadales; family Pseudoalteromonadaceae; genus Pseudoalteromonas; species Pseudoalteromonas sp. SG43-7. The sequence continues at coordinate 54,749 of NZ_JACJEY010000007.1, read as the reverse complement.
TAAAGCACTTCGTAATACTCTAACCATCGCTTGTGAAAATATAAAAGACAAGCACGCTGGTTTTAGTTACTTAACGCATACAGTCAATTTAAAAAAACCAAGTAATAGCTTGCATATAAGTTGTTTTTTTATTGATGAATTAGCACTATTAGAGGCAAACAATGAGCAACAATTGCCTTTAATTGAAGCGCAAATTAAGCAGCAGCTTGTGCTTATAAACATCAAGCCACAAGCAATTAATTTTTCAGCATAGTTTCGTTTTTAAGGTAAAATAAGTTTTTTAAACACTGCTTTGCGTTAAGAAATAACCGATAGTAGTGATGACGCACTTGAAATTCAGGCTTTTCATTTGTGTAACTATTTGATCATTAACAGAGTTCACTTAGGAGCTAAGCGATGATGTGAAATGACATGTCAATATTTGCAAAAAAGGCAATAACTCGGCGCGTATTTTTCGCTCTCGATTGATTTATTAATACTGTATTGATTGGTTATTTTAAGTAGAATGCTCAGTTTAGACAGGGTATGTGATTTAGTGTAATGGCTACTTATTCAAAAAATTTTATAGCTAAACGACTTAGTTTCGTTAGTTCCTATTTCAATTCAGCTATTATTATAAATCTTATAGTTGCTGTTTTTGTTATTTTTAGTGGCATTAATCAAAGTGACTCTGTAGGAAAGTTGTATTGGTTTTGTGTTCTTATTTTCGTATTTTCACTGCGCATTTTAAATCATGTTTTTTTAAGTAATGACAATAATATAAAGTACCATTGTTACTTTATTGGTGTATTTTTAACTGGTTTGACTTGGGCTGTGTTCCCAATATTATTTTTTGAAGATATGCAGATGTCAGAGAAATTTGTCACGCTGGTTGTTTTTAGCTCATTAGCAGGGGGAGCTGTCAATGTTCTGTCCTCCGATATTCGCTCAGCCTTCAGCTATATTACTTTTTTGCTTATCCCATTTAGTATATTGCTTTTATTTCAACCAGACGATAATGAAAATGTTTTAGGCATATTGGGAATTGTATTGTGGTTTATTTTGTGTTTTGTCAGTGCAATACGCGCAGCTAAAGATGTAAAAACCTCAATTAATAATGAAATTAAGCTCGATTTATTTATCCATAATCTAGAAAAAGAAGTGCAAGTTCGTACTGAGAAAATAATTAATTTAGAGCAACGTGATAATTTAACTCAATTATTTAACCGGGGGAGCTTTTTCTCTAATGTCGATCTCGATTTAGCTCAAAATATCAATAACATTAAAGCTGTTCTATTTTTAGATATGGATGACTTTAAAATACTTAATGATAAATATGGTCATGAGTTTGGAGATTTTGTTCTTGCTGAAACTGGAAAACGTTTATTATCGATAGAAAAAAAACGGGAAATGATTGCTTGTAGGTGGGGAGGGGACGAATTTATTCTTTATTCGTGTCACGCGAGTAAAGCTGAGCTGATAAGTAACACGACAAAGCTTGTTGATAATTTAACCCAGCCTGTCGTTAAAGATAACCTGAATATTAGACCCTCCTTTAAAGTGGGCTTGTTTTACACTCGCACAAACTTTGACCTTACTCAAGCTATCAAATATGCTGATGTTGCAATGTACGAAGGTAAAAAAAATCGCAATGAAATTTCAATATTTGATGAACGTATGATGCAAGCTCTTAATAGAGAAGAGATGTTACGTAGATCAATTAAAGAGAGTGTTGAACAAGGAGGCTTTCATCTTTGTTATCAGCCTATTGTTGATATAATCGATAATAAAATAATTACTTTCGAAGTGCTGTTACGTTGGCATTTAAATGATGAATTTATTCCCCCTTCAGAATTTATCGACATAGCAGAACGCTATGGCCAAATTAACTTTTTAGGGGAGTTTGTTTTAGAGCAAGCGATTGCAAGTTTGAGTAAGTTAAACAAACTCGACAATACGATTGCACTATCAATCAACGTATCTGTACTGCAACTTGAAAGTCATGATTTTATTATATTTTTAAAGAATTTATTAAATCGGTATTGTGTTAACACAAATAACATACATTTAGAAATTACAGAAACTATAATGATTAAAAATTTAGTCTATTTATCTAAAGTTATCACACAATTAAAAAGCATTGGCGTACGTATTTCTATTGATGACTTTGGCACTGGGTTTTCCTCGATTTCTGTTTTAAAAGAACTTTCTGTTGATTATATAAAGATAGATAAATCTTATGTTGATAATATTTGTGAGCACTCAAAAGATAAAAGTATTGTTTCAGCAGTGACTAAAATGTCGCATATGATTGGTTGTAAAGTGATAGCGGAAGGTGTGGAGCGTAACGATCAGTTAGCTTTATTAAAAGGTTTAGAAGTTGATAGCTATCAAGGTTATTTATTTAGTAAACCAGTTAAATTTGAACAGGCGCTTGAACTGCTTAGATGAACTTAGGCTTAAGTGATACCTATAAATTTACCAGCATGATTTTGCGGTTATTATCAGTGCAACTAAACCTGAAAAAATGATGATTACGGTGCTTTAGTTTGGTATCAAGATGACATACAGCTATAATCCAACAAAAATAGTAAAAGAGATCCATTATGGCAGTTCCTACTCGTTCACAAATCACCCCTGGCACCGAAGTTAATATCGTTTTAAAACAAGATCAGCGTAGCGGCACATTAACGCAAGGTGTTGTTGAGCGCCTTTTGACTAAATCACCCAATCATCCGCATGGTATTAAAGTGCGCTTAGAGGATGGTCAAGTAGGGCGAGTGAAAGAGATTTTGTCATGAGTGCACTTACTTTAAGCGAATTCTGGCAATTAGTTACCGTTGCAGATAGAACCGCAGAGCCAGAATCAGTCAGTGAACGTTTAAAAGGTTTACTTACAGATTTAAGCGATGCACAGCTCATTGAATTTGATAAGCAATTTAGCATTTGTATGCGCCAAAGTTATACTTGGGAGCTATTCGGTGCTGCGTTTGTAATGGCCGGTTGCAATGATGAATACGGTTTCTCAGAATTTCGTTGTTGGTTAATTTCTCGTGGTGAAGCAGCTTTTAATGCTGCGCTTGAAAATGCTGATTCTTTGGCTGATTGCACACCTGTTTATCATTTAAACGAGCAGCCTTATCCTTACTTAGATGAGTATGACTTGATCGCTGGTTTATTATATGAACAGCGTAATGAAGACGAATTACCCTTTGCTCCTTCAGGCCTTGATCAACCCAAAGGTAAGCGCTTTAAAGATAAGCCTAAATTTTTAAAGTTGGCATATCCGCAACTATTTGCTAAATATTGGCAGTAACATAATATTAAAAACCAACCATGACTCAGTATACTGGCTGGTTTTTATTTTAATCACCGTAGCTATGCTATGCTGAGTATATAAATCAATAAATGTCAGGTATTTAATGCGCTATCGTAAAGTATTACTGTGTTTAGTGTCGGTTTGTTTAACTACAGTTGTCAGTGCTAAAACTGAGCTGCCAAGTAATAAAAGTCAGTTTATTAATTTATTCAATACTAAGGTTGGTAGTTATCAATTGGTATCAGGTGAGGCTAAAATGTGTGCTGGTGGACAGTTAGCATGGCTTGATGCAAATGAGCCTGATCTTGGCTTTAAGCTCGGTGATGAAATTATTTTTAATAACTTACACCATGGCACACAAACGAATAAAGTCGCTAACTTTTGTTTGGTCACTACTAAGTATAAATACACCACGCAAAGCATTACCATGTCACTACGCCATACTCGCTGTGAAAACGAGACAGATAATTTAGACACGAGCCAAACGCTGCGTTTTATTTCGCCTACAACGCTTGCGTACAGTGTAGAGAGCAGTAATGTTCGTTGTCAGTTTGAACTACAACTTTAAATTTAACGATAATGTGAGTTTTTTATAAATCACAACTTATTTTCGGTAAATGCTGCCAACGCGTTGTGTACTGAGGCGATAAAAATGCACGCTTCATATGCCATGCTTGGCTTTGTTGTTGACTTGCCAGAGTTAGCGTATCGCAGCCGTATCGCTTATTAATTGAATCTAAACACTCCATTAGTTTTATGTTGTCTTGGCTAGGAGCAAATAGGTCGGGTTGTTGAAACTGTTGTGAACTAAGCTCGAGTGCACCCACACCACATTTATAAAAACGGACGTTGTGTTGATATAGCTGCGTAAATATTTCGCTAATTGCTTTAGCAAATACACGGCTATCTGCGCTAGATACGGGTAACTCATACACTAATGATTTTTTATAGTAATGTGACTCATGGGGCGAGCTTGCCACAAATAGTAACAGGCGTTTAGTTAAGGAGCGTTGCTGACGTAGTTTGCGAGCGACAATAATACTGTGATTGATCAACGCTGTTTTTAATGCAACCGGATCAGTTAAACGTTCACCAAAACTACGGGTCGAAAAAATTTCACGCTTATCTTGGCGTACATCATCCCAATTTAAACACACAATGCCATTTAGCTCATTAACTGTACGCTCAAGCACGACGCTAAATAAACGTTTCATACGTTGTGGTGTTTGTTTGGCTAAATCAAGCGCGCTGTTAATGTTAAGTAGTTTGAGTTTTTTAGCTAAACGTCTGCCAACGCCCCATACATCAGCTACATCCATCGCGGCTAAAATATGTTGTCGTGCTTGTTCGCTATCAATCACTGCAATTCCATTAAAACCGTTGAGCTTTTTAGCAGCATGATTTGCGGCTTTTGCCAATGTTGGTGTAGGGCCAAAGCCAACTCCAACAGGGAGTTTTGTTTCGCGCCAAACTGTGCGACGAATTAACTGGCCATACTGATGCCAGTCATTAATGAGTGGGGTAAAGCCGTTAAACTGCAAAAATGCTTCATCAATCGAATATACGTGTTGGGTGTCGCAAAAACGGCTGATCACATTCATCATTTTATCGCTTAGATCCGCGTACAACTCATAATTAGATGAGCGAATAACCACCTTATGTTTGGCCAGTAAATGTTTAACTTTAAAGTAGGGCTGAAACTTAGGGATATTTAAGCGCCGTGCGATAGGACATATCGCACAAATGCAGCCATCGTTATTGGTTAATACCACAACAGGTTTTGAGCGGATCGCTGGATCAAATACTTTTTCAGCGCTGGCGTAAAACGCCACTGCATCCACTAAGCAATACATTGGCGCAGCTCAGCACTAGAGCGATGTAATCGAATCGAACGAGTAACCACACCTTCTAATTGAAATTCATCACTATCAGTCAGTTGCACTGGGGGATATAAGTCCGATGCAGAGAGTAGCCGTGCATTAGTTTTATCTAATAATTTACAAACAAATAAACCATTTAAGTTAGCTACAATGACATCACCATTTTTAGCTTCTTCGGCGCGATCAACCAATAATAAATCGCCGTCAAAAATACCGACCTCTTGCATTGAGCAGCCGGATGCCACACCAATAAACGTCGCATCGGGGTGTTTGATCAATAGCTGATCCAGTGATAAACCAAGTTCTTTATACTGAGCAGCAGGTGATTCAAACCCGCATACGCCCGCTTCGATATAAATAGGAATAACAAACATAAATAATTAACCAAACACATTCACTGTATAAGTGTACAGTATATGTGTTTTAGTTAACTTATGCCAAGTAATGAAGTTGCGATCACTGCATATTTTTAATCATTTTTTGAGCAGTATCTAAAAAGTCATTGATTTGTTGAGAGTTTAAGTTTTTGCACATTTGCTCATTAACATGCTGTTCGGCGTTTAATAGTTTGTCATAAAGAGCATGACCTTCAGAGGTAAACGATAAGATAAAGCAACGCTTATCGTGCTCACTGGCATCTTTGTCAATCAGATTTAATGTAATTAATTCTTTAACTAAGCGTGCAATTTGCGCTTTATCGCGCTGGGTTTGATTCACAATATCGTTAGCAGTGCAGTGAGTTGTCGCTGCAATAATATGTAGACAACGCACATGCATTGCGTTTAACCCAAGCTCACCTGCATTAATGGCTTCGCGTATGGTAACGCGATAATTTTGCATTAAAGCAAATAATGTATTGGCCAATGAAGAGTTCATAATAAATCCATAATGGTTGACAATGTCAATTAAATTGCTATAGTTGATTTTATCAACCAATGGGGCGTTGTGCAATTAAACACGTAAATAAATCTTCTGAGGAGATCAAAATGAGTAGAAAAGTACGTCGTGCAACCGTAATAAGCACAACAGCGATAGCTCCGCATTTAAAGCGTCTGGTTGTTGGCTCAGATGAGTTTCATGATTTTCCTGCGGATCAACAAGGTGCGTACGTAAAAGTACTATTACCACATGCTGGACAAGATGAGGTTGAAATTGACCTCAAAGCCGCTAACCCTGCACCTAAGCGCTCATATACAATCAGAGCTATAGATACTATTAACCATACAATTACGCTTGATTTTGTCGTCAATCAGCATCGTGGTATCGCAACTGATTGGGCTAAACAAGCAAAGCCTGGTGATAAACTCGCAATTGCAGGCCCTGGCCCTAAAAAGCTAGATGATTTTAGTCACTCGCAGTATTTGATGATTGCTGATTTAACCTCAGTTAATGCTATTAACGGGTATTTACAGCAACTACCTGAAACAGCTGATGTTGATGTGATCATTCATGTTACTGACTCGCAGGATGTTATCGAGCTCGATACAATCAAAGCACACAGCAAGCACACTATAAATTGGTTAATTACAATGCAGCCGCAAATAGATGTGGTTGATCAGGCTTCAGTGCTATTGAATCAATATACGCAAAAACCATTGATTTTCATGGCGCTAGAAGCTGCTATTGTGCGCACCATTAAAGATTTAGCGATTGATAAATATGCAATACCGCGTGAGAAGATTGTCTGCTCAGCGTATTGGAAGCAAGGTGTTGATGCAGATGGCAAGCTAACGGTTTAATCACATTATTAGCAGCAAGTAAGGGAATTAGAGTGCATACCCGTGAGAGGAAGTTTACTTAAACAAAATAAGCGTCTCACAGCACTTACTTTAGAATAAGTAAACTTAGGTATGCACTCAGGTTCGGTGTCGAGACGTTAAAGAGTGTTAGCCAATCGATTTAAATATTTAACCATTCTAGCGGGCTAAATAAAGCGCTCACTGTATTAGTAGTTTTTGATGTAGAGCAAGAAAAAATAGCTAAGCCTTTATTGTGTGTTTGATTGTCGCAATGTCTATCTCGACAATTGCTCCACGCTTTTGGATCACTTGGGCGGCCAGTAAATTACCCGCTTGTGCACATTGTTTTATAGGTTGCTCTGTGAGCCACTGCGCTAAAAAACCAGCATTAAATGAATCACCCGCAGCGGTGGTATCAACGACGTTTGCTATTTTTACAGTGCTAAACAGCTCGACTGAAATTGAATTGTCAAGGTGTTTTTTACTGTATTGGCAGCCATCTGCGCCGAGTTTTACAACGACCTCGTGAGCGCCTTGTTGGTGCAAACGCTCGGTACATTGCGCAACATTACTATCTCCCCATAATTGTGCTTCATCGTCAAAAGTCACTAATGCTAAATCGGCTAGTGCGTATGCTTTATTATTGGCAAGGTGGCAGTGCATTTTGCTTGACCATAATGCAGGGCGATAGTTGCTATCATAAATAATTTTTATCCCTTGCTGTTTTAGTAACGCTAAATGGCTGAGTAAAGTATGGCAATCTTGCTCTGCTAAAATTGCCAGGGAGATCCCCGATAAATAAATAGCATCAACTTCGGCAAGACTGGTTAGTACTTTTTTAAAATCAGCATGTTGCAATAAATATTTAGCGGCTGAGTCGCTACGCCAATACTGAAAAGTACGCTCCCCTGACACATCGTTTTGAATCATATACAAACCCGGTTGTTTGTTATGACTGAGCAGCACATTGTCAGTATTAATATGGTGAGCTTGCCATTTTTCAATCAGTGCACGACTTAGTGGATCAGTGCCCATGGCACTGACGTAATTGACGTTTACTTCATTGCCTGCGAGTTTTTTTAAGTAAATGGTGGTATTCATGCTATCGCCGCCATAATTTTGTTGCATGGCAGTAAATGGTTGGCCGCTAAGCTCAACCATACATTCGCCAATAATTGCGATGGACTTAGCTGTCATTTATAACGTCACTCCTTTTTTCCAAATAGCGACTTCACGAATGTCGTTTATTTCATTGCAAGTTGGCTGGCCGTTTACGATGTTGACTAGCAGTTCAACAAACTCCCCGTGGACTTGCTCCATTGAGACATCGTTAATTAAAACGCCAGCGTCAAAATCTATCCAGCGTTTTTTCTTATTGGCAAGTTCTGAATTAGTAGCAATTTTTAACGTTGGCACAAATCCACCATAAGGCGTACCGCGACCAGTGGTAAATAACACCATATGACAACCTGCAGCACCAAGTGCGCTGGTGGCAATAGGGTCGTTACCTGGTGCATCCAATAGATTTAATCCAGGTATTTGCAGGCGCTCACCATAGTGCAAAACCGCTTGTACTTTGCTGGTGCCGGCTTTTTGCGTACACCCTAACGATTTATCTTCTAAGGTAGTGATCCCGCCTTTTTTATTACCTGGCGACGGATTTTCATAAATCGGTTGATTATGAGCTTTGTAATAACCTTTAAAGTTATTAACCATGTTAACGAGCTTGTTAAAGGTTTCCTCGTCTTTACAGCGCGACATTAATAAAGTTTCAGCGCCAAACATTTCAGGTACTTCGGTTAATACCGTTGTGCCACCTTGAGCAATTAAATAATCTGAAAAATAACCCAGCATCGGATTCGCCGTGATACCAGACAAACCATCGCTGCCACCACATTCAAGGCCAAACTTTACTTCAGATAAAGTACCTGGTTGACGTTTATCTTGTTTTACTTGGGCATAAATTTGTTCAAGTAGCGCAACGCCTTCTTCAATTTCGTCATCGGCTTGTTGGGTGATTAAAAACTTAATGCGGCCTTCATCGTAATCCCCTAAGCCATCACGAAATGCCGGTAATTGATTATTTTCACAGCCTAAGCCAACGACTAAAGCGCCACCCGCATTTGGATGCAGTGCCATGTTTTGTAGCAGTATCCGTGTTGTATCTAAATCATCACCGAGCTGAGAGCAGCCAAACTGGTGAGGAAACGCATAAATGCCATCAATTTCTAATTGTGGATGACGCAGTTTAAACTCTTTGATCATTTGGTTGATCATGCCATTGACGCAGCCTACCGTAGGGATCAGCCAGATTTCATTACGAATGCCAATTTCACCGTTTTGTCTACGATAAATATTTACTTCAGGCGAAGGGGTCGCTTCACTTTGTTCAATAAACTCTGGAACATACTGATAATACAGTTCATCATTGAGGGTGGTTTTAACGCAATGGGTATGCACCCAACCGCCTTTTTGAATATTCTCTAGGGCAAAGCCAATGGGGGCACCGTATTTAATAACATTCTCTTGTTTATTAATATCGCGCAGCGCCACTTTATGGCCTTTATCAATGTTCTCATTGACTAAGATCTCTTCGCCATCAACGGGCAATATTTCACCAGCGGTGATATTACGCATTGCAATGGCAACATCATCAGTTGGGTGTAGTTTAATTAATGGTTTCATATTATTGGCCTAACTGGTTAGTAAGCGTAGTAGCTACACCTTCAGTGAGCATATTACGTAGGTGAGCTGTAACGGTGGCAGTTAATTCAGGAAGTTCATTTAAATCACTTTCCCAATGCCATTGTGCCCCTAGTACTTGTTCAACAAGCGTGTTTAAGGATAGGGTGTTGTTATCAAAGTCATGCCACAGGGTATTAAATAGTTCTAACCATTGTGGGGCATCGCTCAATTCAATTTGCTGCTCATTACGTAGGCCTTTATACATCAAAATTTGCCCTGCAATAGCCAATGCCATCATATTCGGTACGGCGTTATTTGTTTTCACATAGGTGTGCAACTGCGGCAAAATACGGGTCTTAAATTTAGTCATACTGTTGAGTGAAATAGCCAGTAATAAATGGCAAATATACGGATTTCTGAAGCGGTTCAGTACATCATTGGCAAAGCGCTTTAATTCATCTTCAGGTAAATCAAGAGTGGGAATAATTTCAGCAAAGATTAACTGGGTTAAGTATTTTTCAAACAAAGGGTCGGCCAGCGCATCGCCCACAGAATCAATGTTCGCCATGTAAGCTAGTGGCACTAAAGCCGTATGAGCACCATTTAAAATACCGACTTTTTGTTGTTTGTAAGGTGAAATATCATCAACAATTTTTATATTTAGATCACTGTCTTGCAAGCATAATAATTCAGCTAGATGCTGCGGTCCTTGAATAACAAACAAGTGAAAGTACTCAGCGGTCACCATAAAGTTATCTAAATAACCTAACGATTCTTGTAGTTGTTGATGCTCATCACGGGGGAAGCCAGTGACAATACGGTCAACTAAGCTTGAGCAAAAGTGGTTAGCTTCATTCAACCAGCTTGAAAACGCCTCAGGTAGTTGCCAAAGTTGGCAGTATTGAAACACGATTTCTTTGAGTTTCTCGCCGTTGTAGTCAATTAACTCACAAGGGATGATCACCATGCCGCTGTCAGCTGAGCCGTTAAAGTGATTAAAGCGATGGAACAACCACTGCGTTAATTTAGCTGGGAATGCTTTAGCGGGAGCGTCATCGAGTCTATCAGTATCAATATATTCAATACCAGCTTCAGTGGTATTTGAAAAAATAATTTTCAGATCCGGATTCTCAGCTAATGCCATATAACGCGGAAAATCTTTATAGACAGGAATTTCTTCATTGATTGAACTAATAATACGGTGATCGGCGACGGTTTCACCTTGCTCGTTTAAGCCACGAATAATAGTGGTATACAAACCATCTTGAACATTAAGTAAAGGAATTGCGTCATAATCAATAGGGCGGATCACCGCAACGCCGGCGTTTAGATCACTTGTTTCATTGAGTTTATCAATTTGCCAATCGATAAATGCACGCAAGAAATTCCCCTCACCGTATTGCATTATTTTTGTTGGGTATTTGTTTTTATTAAAGTTTTTTCTATTCAGTGCTTGCATAATATGAACCTATAAACGTTATATGGGCTGATTGATATTTACATCTTAGCTATATTTGCCACCGGTGGCAAATAATATTTGACAAATTGCCACCGGTAGCGAAGAATGGGTATTAACAAGTTTAGTCAATTCAATTTACATTGAATTAGTAATTACGTAATAAACACTTTATACAGGAATTTAAAATGACAGCCACTTTGTTTGATCTAACTTCAAAAACGGCACTCGTCACCGGTGCAAGCCGCGGACTGGGTCAACAAATTGCACTGGGTTTAGCAGCTGCTGGCGCCAAGGTTATTTGCAGTAGTAGTAAAGAGCACGGCTGCCAAGCAACGTGTCAGATGATCAAAGAGCGCGGTGGTGAGGCGTATGATTATGCAGCTGATTTGAGTAATACGGATTCAGTGAATGCCTTAGCAGCTACAGCCTTAGCTAATCATGGCGGTATTGATATTTTGGTTAATGTTGGCGGCACAATATTTCGCAGCCCTGCGGTGGATTACCCGTATGAGCAATGGCAGAACGTGATGAAAGTAAACCTTGATGCCAGTTTTTTATTGGCCCAAGCGGTTGCGCCAAACATGATCAAACAAGGGTTTGGCAAAATAATTAATATTGCCTCAATGCTGTCATACAGCGGCGGTATGACAGTCCCAGCATATACCGCGAGCAAACATGCGGTAGCGGGTCTTACTAAAGCGCTGGCAAACGAATGGGCGCAACACAATATTCAGGTTAATGCTATTGCGCCAGGTTATTTTAGAACCGATAACACCCAAGCATTACAAGATGATGCCGCTCGTAATAGTGAAATTGAAAAGCGTATCCCTGCGGGGCGTTGGGGTGAAGCAGAAGACTTAATTGGTTCAGCCATATTTTTATCATCAACAGCCAGTGACTATGTCAATGGCCATATTCTCGCGGTTGATGGTGGCTGGTTAGCACGATAATTTTTAATTTTAGGTAGCATGTTATGAGCACACAAATAGAGTCACGTTATGCCGTTGGTCCAAATGAAGTTAAAGGCTATGACACCCAACAGTTAAGAGATGAGTTTTTGGTCGACAAACTCATGCAAGAGAACACCATTTATTGGTTATACACTCACTACGAGCGTTTTATGGTGGGCAGTGCGGTGCCAACCAGCGCACCGCTTAGGTTAGAAACGGTAGACAACTTAAAAGCAGCAAACTTTTTAACGGGTAGAGAGCTTGGTGTGATCAATGTTGGCGGCAGCGGCACGGTGACTGCTGATGGAGAAGATTTTCAGCTTGGCTATAAAGATGCCTTGTATTTAGGTAAAGATACCAATGAGGTGCTGTTTACTAGTCATGACAGTGGCAATCCGGCAAAATTTTATCTTAATTCTGCACCAGCTCACCACAAATATCCAAATAAGTTAGTGACACGTAATGATGCCAATGTATTGCATTTAGGTGCGCTTGAAACCTCCAATGAGCGCGATATTAATCAGATGCTGATCAATACCCTAGTACAAACATGCCAACTACAAATGGGGCTAACGGAATTAAAACCAGGCAGCGTCTGGAATACCATGCCAGCTCATCAGCATGATCGTCGCAACGAAGTGTATTTTTATTTTGAAGTGCCAGAGCAGCAAGCGGTGTGTCACTTTATGGGCGAGCCGACTGAAACTCGCCATATTTGGGTACATAACGAGCAAGCAGTGGTATCGCCACCATGGTCAATTCACTCAGGTGCTGGCACACAAAACTACAGTTTTATTTGGGGCATGGCTGGTGAAAACCTCGATTATGATGATATGGATAAATATCAACCAAGCGAGCTGAGATAATCAGCTCTTTAATGATCATATAGCGATAAGAAGAAATAATAATGAATAGAAATCTTCTCATAAAGATAATGCTAGTTTTGTCGTTATTTTTGCTAACTAGTTGCACTGATGACAAAAAAACAGTGCGATTAACTTTGGCACATACATTAGACACCCGCCATGTGGTGCATCAAGCAATGGAATATATGGCTGAACGTTTGGCATTTTATTCAAATGGCACAATGGAAATTGTTATCTATCCAGGTGGTCAGTTGGGGTCTGAACGTGAACTCATTGAGTTGTTACAAATTGGAAGTTTATCAATCACTAAAGTATCGGCAAGCCCGCTGGAAGGCTTTGTACCTGAGATGAAAGTGTTTGGCATTCCGTATTTGTTTCGCGATAGTGAACATTTTTGGCGTGTACTTAAAAGTGACTTAGGCACCGATCTACTTAATAAAGTAAGCACTGCAAGGCTTAAAGGTTTGGGCTATTACGATGCAGGCAGCCGCAGCTTTTACACCACCAATGGCGCGATTAATACCCCAGATGATTTAATAGGTAAAAAAATTCGCGTGTTAAATAGCCCTACAGCAGTAGCAACAGTGCAGGCTTTAGGCGGCGCTGCAGCACCGATTGCATGGGGCGAATTATATGCCGCACTGCAACAAGGTGTAGTTGATGGCGCAGAGAACAATCCGCCAAGCTATTACTTATCTCGTCATTACGAAATCGCTAAATATTATTCGCTGGACGAACATACCTTTGTTCCAGATGTAATTTTAGCCAGCTTAGAAGTTTGGAACTCACTTAACAACGAACAACAACAGTGGTTAACCCAAGCGATGGCCGACTCTGTTGAGTACCAACGTTCATTGTGGCAAAACGCATCTGATGAGGCGCTTAAAGCAGTTATCGCAGAAGGCGTACAAGTGACCTACCCTGACAAACAAGCGTTTCAAGATAAAGTGGCTGATTTTCATGCTTCGTTCGCTGATACAGCGGTTGCAGCTCACATTAAAAAAATAAAAAGCATGTAGGAGCAAACAATGCGACAACTCAACACACACTTAAATCGCATCATCGAGCGATTACTGATTTTGGCCATGATAGCAATTGTAACCGTTGTTTGTTGGCAAGTATTTTCACGATTTATTTTACGTGCACCGAGCTCATACACCGAAGAGTTAGCACGTTTTATCCTGATTTGGATTGGGGTCTTGGGCGCTTCGTATGCGTATCGCACCAAAGCACATTTAGGGCTTGATCTGTTTTATCAAAAAATGATCCCGTCACTTAGGTATAAATGTTCATTTGTAATCGAAATCTGCGTGCTGATCACAGCATTAAGTATTTTAGTGTATGGCGGCAGCCAATTGATGATGCTGAGCTTTGAATTAAAGCAAACGTCAGCGGCGCTTGAAATCAACATGGGTTATGTGTATATCGTTTTACCGCTGAGCGGGGTGTTGATTGTGATTAATTGCATTGAAAACCTGATCAATTATGCACAGCAAAAATTCACGGAGGAAGCGTAATGGACTTAACAGCAATTGTTTTAATCGTTTGTTTTTTTGTATTGTTATTTATTAATGTACCTATTTCTTTGTGTATTGCGCTATCAACATTAGCAGCGCTATTAATGCACATTGATTTTACGCCTGCCACCACGACCATAGCCCAACAAATGGCCGGTGGCATTGATAGTTTCGCATTATTGGCAATCCCATTTTTTATCTTGTCTGGATTGATAATGGGTCAAGGCGGCATTGCTAAACGGTTGATTGAATGTGCTATGGCGATGATAGGCTTTTTACCCGGCGGCCTGGCACTCGTAAATGTAATGTCGTGCATGTTATTTGGTGCAATATCAGGCTCTGCCGTTGCAGCCACATCGGCGATTGGTAGTTTTATGGTGCCAGAAATGAAAAAACATGGTTACAGTGCCAGTTTTGCTGCGGCGGTTACCGCAAGTGCAGCCACTACGGGCATGTTAATACCACCGAGTAATATTTTAATTATCTATGCCATCGCTAGTGGTGGGGTGTCGATTGCGGCATTATTTATTGCCGGCTACTTACCGGGTATTTTAGTAGGGCTGGCATTGATGATTGTTTGCGCTATTTACTCGATTAAAAACAACTACCCAGTAACAGCAAGACTGTCATTTAACATTGTGATGAAAAAAATACTCGCAGCTTTGCCAAGCTTGTTGCTTATTTTTATTGTTATTGGCGGCATTATTGGCGGTGTATTTACCGCAACTGAAGCCGGCGCTATTGCCGTTATTTATGCTTTAATACTGTCGGTATTTATCTACAAAGAAATCAATATAGCTGAAATGCCTGCTATATTACTAAAAGCTTGTGAAACAACGGCTATTGTAATGCTGATCATTGCCGCGTCTTCGGGCATGTCGTGGTTATTGTCATACACACATATTCCACAGCTGGTCAGTGAGTTCTTTTTAACACTCAGTGATAATCCGATTTTAATCTTGTTGTTAATCAATCTGATTTTAATTTTGGTTGGCGCGTTTATTGATATGACGCCTGCGGTATTGATTTTTACACCGATCTTTTTACCGGTAGCTGAGCAATTTGGTATGTCGCCGATTCAATTTGGGATTATGATTGTATTAAACTTATCAATTGGCTTGGTGTCTCCGCCAGTTGGGAGTGTGCTGTTTGTCAGTTGTGCGGTGGCGAAAACATCGTTACATAAAATAATTAAGCCAATGATGCCGCTGTATGCTGTGATGTTTCTGGTATTGATGTTGGTTACATATGTACCGGCGATCAGTGAAACGTTACCGCGTTTATTTGGTTTAATCGAGTAACTAACCTGAACTTGGGATAATTTATTTGCCAGCGTTTAGGCCAACTTAATCAAACAAATCTGTGATGGAGCTCAACAGCTCCATTTTTCTTTTAAATCAAAGTAGTCAATGTATAACAAGAGCTGACTAACTACTTCTATGGATCTACGGTTAGTGTTAAACTTTGCAATCATCCTAAATAGGAACTTTTATGTCAGTAACGATTAATGATGTAGCTAAGCTGTGTGGTGTTTCAAAGCGCACAGTTTCACGTGTGATCAACCGCTCTCCCGCTGTGGGTGAAGCGACGCGAGAGCGAGTGCTTAAAATTATCAGCGAAGTTGGTTTTTCTCCTGACAAACAAGCTCGGGGGCTGGCATCAAGTCGTTCTTACTTATTAGGTTTAATTTATGATAACCCCGATGCATTGTATATTGATCAGGTGCAACGAGGTGCATTAAGCGTCTGCTCTGAACTTGGCTATGAATTGGTTGTTCATCCTAGTTACTCTAAAAGTGCTGAATTTATTGACGATTGCCTGTCATTTATCTCTCGCTCTAAGCTTGATGGCGTGATTATTTTACCGCCAGTATCTGAAAACAAAGAGTTGGCTGCAGCAATTCGTGAAGCAGGTTGTCCTTATGTGCGCTTAGCATCGGTAGATTTAGATGATGCTGATAATATTGTGGTCTCAGACGAACGCGCAGCAATGAAAGAAATGGCCAGCTACTTGGTTGAACTTGGTCATAAAGACATTGGTTTTATTTCTGGACCGCAAGTTTATCGTTCTTCAATCGAACGCTTAGCTGGATTTTTAGCTGAACTGCAACAATGTAATGTGCAACTGCCTGGAAATCGTATTATTGAAGGCAAAAATAGTTACGAAAGTGGTATTGAGTGCGCTATGACATTGTTAAGCACTGAACCAAGACCAACGGCCATTGTTGCTAACAACGACGAAATGGCGGCTGGGGTGTTACGGGTTGCCAGTAATTTAAACATCAAAGTACCAGAACAGCTATCAGTAGCAGGTTTTGATGATAATATTTTGGCTTCACGGATCATTCCATCGCTAACGACTATTCGAAGACCTGTACAAAATATGGCATGTTTAGCGGTGCAAAAACTCATCAATAAAAGCCAATCGACACAAAGTGAAAAAATTAAATTAGATGACGTAGTCACTCCTTATTTAGTGAAGCGTGAATCTACTAACAGATGCGCTAAATAGTACCGATTACCCCCCTCATAATAACCTTTTTGTTACAGACATATAAAGCGCCTAACTGACAGTAGGGCGCTTACTTCTATCCGTAATCCAATATACTTTTTTGATTTAATTAATGAGTTAATTAAATTTGAGGAGCACCTTTGATAAAATAGCATGAAATATCGCTGTTAAACGAAACGGCCGATATGCTGCCTAAAGGATAAAATGCATAGCGCTCGTTTTTAATATCTGGAACATTTTGAGCGCTGTAAGCCCCGGCTGATATCAATTGTATTAAGTTACTGACCATTTATAGCGACAGATAAATACAGTGATAACAAGGCAGAAATTTTGATAGGGAGTTCTTGGCAATTACTCCTGCATTGCTCTACCTCCTGCATCTATGCAGTCGTACTTGAAAAATTACTAACTCAATTTAATAACGTTAACTTCATGCCCTAGGGTAATCCCCCCATTTTTAATGGAGGCTAGCTCTTTAACCGCAGCGCCTGTTAATCTCTTTGTGAATTATTAACTTGAAGATTTTGTTGCGCAAAGAGAAAGGAATGATATGGATAAAAAAATACCCTTGCTGTGCGGGGCAAGGGTATTGGTAACTATCAAATTGTCTTAAAGCAGCGCTTGGCTGCTCTCATTACAACTACTGAATGGTTATCTCATCCAATGTGATAGTTGCTTCACTTTCCGTTCTGAGAGTGATGAATGAGGTTGCTGTGGCTACCAACCCATCGACGGTGTACGTTTGACCAGGGACGAGCTCTTCAAGTTTTACTGAATAAAACTTTGAAGAGCCGCCATGGATCGAATTAGCGCTACCTGAGGTATTGTTATCTACATATATTTGGAAGCTTTTTGCGGTGTTACCTGCTACAGCCGCGACTTTAAAGCTCACTTGATAGTTGTTACTTAAATCAAGTAGACCCGTTGTGCTTGCATCCGCTGAGGTGGTATTCACCGCAGGGGTGGTATTGGCAATGCTAATACGTGCACCTGTCATGGTTAGTTGCCCAGCGGATACATCGATTGTGCCAGTGACACGATGAAACAGCGGGGTCCCCGTACCCGCTAAACCTGATAGGTCGCGGTAGCTATTACTAAAAAATTCGTCAGCATTTGCTGCGGCAAAATTTTCAGTAAATGGTAAACCAAGCGGCTGTTGCACAGGTGGCTCACTTGGCGCTGCAATGTCTGGGATGTCTAAATCGCTTTGATCTATTTTACCAATACCGGCATGGGCAATAACATGCGCTTTAACGTCCATTACTGGAGTTAACTTATACTCGTAAGGTGCTTGGTATGAGCTGGTGGGTGTCATACCTGTAGCAGTAACCTCTGCTGCCACATCGCCGTCAGCCACATCACCCCAAGTAACGCCTTCACCTAGGTAGTTACCAGAGGTATTCCAATAACCAATTACTTTTGAGTAAAAAGAGACCACAGGATTTTTAGTATGCTCAAAGTAGTTATTCTCAATATGTAGCTCTGCGCCCATTCGTGAGTTAATCGCGCTAGAGGTGATATTGTTATAATAGTTGTTGAATATATGGCCTAGACCAAATCTAAACAACGGAACACGCGATATGATGTTTTCAAAGCGGTTATGGTGAAAGGTAATATGACGATTCTTGTTGCTGCTCGAGTCATCATCACTGTGACCATGGAGTGACGTTTTCCAGCTATCGTGAATATAGTTATATGAAATGGTAATGTTTTCAGCACCCGATTTAGAATCGATTAAACCATCATAATAATCTTGATCAACATTTAACGATGAATAGAGTTCGTTATGATCAATCCAGATATTCGCGGTAGGTTTATTTTCATCACCTTCAATCGAAATACCATCTTTACCGCCGGTAAGTACTTCATGGATTTTTAAGTTTTGGATAATGATGTTATTAGCACGACGAATAGCAATGCCGATACCACTTAGCTCACCACGATCTGCCACACCAATGATTGAGATATTATCCATATCTTTAATTTCGATAGAAGAATTATCGCCGCCACTGTTTGCATCAGTAATGACACCGTCGACATAAATAGTCACTGGAACACCTGATGATTTTGCTTGTGCTAAAGCCGATTTAAGCGCTGTGCCATTATCAACGGTCACGACTGTTCCACCTTCGCCAGCGGTTAGGTTAAAATTGTAACCAGCAAAACCCAGACTATTATTCACCGGTGTAATTGCAATTGGCTCATCTGGCAAGATTGGGATTGCTAGTGGTTCAGGTGTCCAACCTTGGCCATCATTAAAGCTTGCAAAAATAGCATTACGCTCAAGTAAGTTAACCACGTCGCTGTCTTGCATAATGTAACCGCCAACACGGGCACTTAAATCAAGGGCATTACCTGCTAAATCCATGCTGCCATACTCGCGCCAGCCACTGGTAGCCGTTGCAATTTCTGGATTTGGTGCAGGTTGACTGTTAACACCTTGCACAGCCCAACCTGAGGTTGCAATGTGGGTATCAAACTTATTATTGATAAGCGTTATGTTATCGAAATATGTGTCACTGCCACCACTGCGTGCAATATAGGTTGAATTATCTAACACATCATTGCCAATTGGTCCTGGGCCATGAGTAAAACTACTGTTTAAAAAGATAAAGCCAGGATCTGTTTGCACAGGTACGCGTGCTTGTAATACATAGCCTCCAGAGGTGTCTTGCGTTGGGTCATTGTCTTTAGAGTCACCTATAGTGCGTATTTCACTGCTTTCAAATAATGCGGTAACTGGGTAGCCCCAAATAAAGTCAACATTACCAGCAACTAAGCTGTTGTAGAACCAGCTATAACCTTTCAGTAATAGGGTATCTTGTTCGCTAATAAAGCTGGCATTATTAGCCACTAAACGACCATTACTATTAAAGTAAATTGTTTCAGCTTGGTTTGAATCAACCTTGTTACGCAAATGCGTGTTTTTCAATGTTAGGTTGTTGATCACTAACATATCCGCACCTTCAACTAAGAATACACCACGACCGCCACCCGGTGTGCCAGAACCTACAGGCGCACTGCCACCTGAGCCACCATTGAGTGTTTCGAAGTTTTCGTACTGAATAATAGTATTGTCTTGGCTTTGCCCTTGTATAGTTACGTTATTTTTATTACGTAAGAATAGCAGTTCATTATATACACCATCTTTGACTGAAATGGTGGTTTGCTCATCTTTAGCAAGATTTGCCATTGCAAAGTTAAGTGCACCTTGCACGGTTCTAAAGTCAGCTACACCGTCATCATCAACCAATAGTTGATTGCTTGCCGGCGTTGTCACTTTAGTGGTGAACGTCCATTGGCTATTATCACCGAGGCCAATAAAATCAGTACCGTTGAGTTGTGCGCCTAATACCACACCATCACCAATGACAACACGATAAGTATGGCCATATTCAAGCACATTATTATGCGGTTTAATGGTTAAGGTATTGCCTTCAATTGTGAGCGGGTAGTAGTACACAGAGCGGACTTTATCCTGGCCGGTGTAGCCTATCACATCGACATTTTTACCCACTTTGAGGGTATCAACTAGGGTGTTGTCGTTTTGCTTATAAATACGAACTTCACCTAAACTACCAAAGGTAGGGGCGTTATCAAAAGTAAGCGATAATTGGGTATCAACAAATTGGTTATCGCTAGCAATCGCTGGCATTACTTTAGCTGTTAAATCACCATAGTCAGCAGTTGGCATAACAAAGCCTTCTGCAACAGAGACTTTAATAGTACGGGTAATACTTGGGTCTGAATCCGATACAAATGTGATCGTTGCATCGCCTGCAGCAATCGGTGTAAGGGTGATCGTATTTGCATCGATTGTAACGCTCACCACTGCTTCATTGCTTGAAGTGACCGTGTAGGTGTCGGCTGTGATACCGTCGTTTTTAATCGCTGTAACGTTGATCAACAATGGATCCATACTGGTACTTGTGTCCCAATTAGGCTCTTTGTAATCAAGGGTTAACTGAATTGGCTTGATACTAGGGTCGCCCACTTTTACATCATCAATTTCAAACGAACGATTATTCGTAAACACACCAATTAAGCCACGCGCTGTATAGCTGGTATCAGTCGCAGAGCCCATTTTCTCACCATCTAAGTATACGGTAAGTTGATCATCAATCATCTCAAATCGAGTGGTGTACCAAACGCCGTCTTCTGTAGCGCCTTTTTCACCGAGTAAGATTGGTGATTTTGTTTGCACTGGACGCGCAATCGACCCTTCGCTACTAACGGCAACCTCCACTTGCGTACTGCTTGATGAGTTTTGCACATTTAAGCCACCGGCGTACCAATTACCGGAATTTAAATAGCGTGCCATCAAAAAGATCTGCTTATTGGCCGTGGTAGAGTTCTGGCGCGGGCGAATTTTCGCTTCAACAAAGTAGTTACCTGTCGAAGGCACGTTTGCCATAGCTTCTTCAGTGGCTAAAATTAGCTCGCCCCCAGCACCGCCTGCGGTGTATCGCATCATGTTATTACCCATGATATCAAGTACATCAAACTCACCCATTGGGGCTTCAGTGTTATCTGGCTTGGCTAAAATTTGCCAATTATTTAAATCACCATTGGCAAAGTCATCACAAAAATACAGTTCAGGTGCATCCGTGCAGCTAAATACAGATGGATCTTTAACATACTCAACTCTGAGGTTATTGATAACCACAGTGCCGCCTGTTTCGGTACGTAACTGTAAAAATGAGTTTTTAGTCGCAAGCTTTCCGGGTACTGTTAAAGTTTGACCAGCAGTAAGCGAGTTGATCAATTCATTATAAAAACGTGAGTCATTACCATGGATTGATTTAGAACTGCTTGATGAGTTGTTATCCACATAAATTTGGAATTTATTATCACCTTCAGGGTCACTTATACTGACAATATCCATCACCACTTGATAAGGACGAGACAAATCCAGCGCTCCACTGGTGGTGGTATCCGTTGCTGCTGTTTCAATACCTGGGGTGGTGTTACCTAATGTGAAACGACCTCCATTGAGTTCTAATCCAGTATCAATCACAGTGACTGAGCCGCCTGTTTTGCTAAACATGGGGATTTCATCGCCGTTTGCATCAATAATTTTTTGATGATCAACAGAGAAAATATCCGCAGTAAGTGCGGTAAAGTCAGTGGTAATTGGTAATTCTACTGTTGGGATCTCACCTTCCACAGGAGGATCAATCGGTGGTTCAACCGGTGGTTCAACATCTGGTACGTCGGTTGCCACTGTTTCAATGGTTAAGTTATCAATGACAATCATTGCCGCTGAATCAGTGCGTATTTGGAAATATGAATTTTTAATCTCAGGATTTAAAATACCGCGGGCATCGACATGAGTCAGATCAGGGCCAGTATTTACATCTTCGCCTGGAATGTAGGTATATGAAAACCGTTGACCTGCAGGGGTGTTGGTTTCGTTTATGTCTTTACCATAAAACTTTGAAGCACCGCCATGCACTGAATTACTTTGACTGGCAGTATTATTATCAACATAAAGCGATAATCCACCAGCACTATTATGAGAAACAACATCAAAGCTAATGGTAAACCCTTCGCTTAAATTATAAATCCCCACACCTGAGCTATCAGTCGCTGTTGATTCTTTGCCGGGCAGGGTATTACCGATGGTAATACGGTCGCCTTCAAGAATTAGTTGGCCTGCTACATCGTCAATTTTTGCACTACCGCCACTTTTAAAATATAACGGGCCGCTGCCTTGCTCATCCGATAAGCTTTTATAGCTCGATGAGAAAAATGTTTCAGTGTCAGTATCAAACTCTTCAATTAAGGCTAAACCAGCTTGCTGAGCTAAATCGTTGAGTTTGATTAACTCTTCTTGAGCTTGTTGTTCGGAGAACACTAAAATATTGTTTTTAGTATCATCATTACTATCACAAGTAAGCACCAGTGTTGCCAGTGCGCTTGCATCGCTGGTGGCACAAACACTGTAGGTGTTATTAACCGTATTATGCGAACGAGAGATTATATACTCAGTGGTAGCAGACTCGCCCTCAACTGAGGTCAGTGCAAGTACACGGTTACCGAATAAAAACGAATAATTGCCTATTACTGTTTCGTTACCATCCACTACTTGGCTGAATGTTCCACTAAGGTTTGCTTCATCAACGGGCGTTAATATCAACTGTGCAATACTTGCCTCACTGCCTTGTACTAACGGGTTATACAATGTTCCGCTAAAATCGGCAGTATTAAATGCTAAAGGTTGTGTGCTGTTGTATTGCTTAAAAATAAAATCAACAAAGTGCACAATCGCTTGATCAGCTGGAATTAAGGTATTATTAGCTGAGCCTGCATCAGCGAGCCACGCATTAACGTTTGCCTCAAACTCATCGCTACTAAAATAGTCCGTAATCGTTTGTCCTTCGGCTAAAGTCATAACGGCTGCTTGTGCTGCTTGCTCGCTGATGGTGATGCCATTGCTAGGATCACCATCAACATCTAGTGACTGTAATAAACGCAAACTATTAATAACAGCAGGATGAAACACGGTATCTGTCGAAAATAAAGCAAGTGGAGTTAATACATTGGCGGCAGAGACCGTAGGGAAGGTAAGTGCACCAATTGAGAAATCGATAGCTTCACCTCTAAAGTAATCGAATTGTCCATTTGCGTTTGTTACACCATTGCTTATTGATGGGCTGTTGTAGGTTAAACCAGCAACAGGGCTGTCAACAAATACCCCTTGCACTGGTGGTAACGGGGCTTCTTTGACATTGATAGAACTATCTTCACCGCAGCCTGCTAAGATCGCGGTGATCAGCAAACACGATGGTATTTTTATTGTATTATTCATGCATCCCTCCAAGGATGAAAGCGCGTCATTAACGCGTTAATTGTGTGTGAAATTAACGTTTTTCATTATTAGTAGCTGTTAATAAAATTTATAATTCATACCTAACTGGAACGTACGACCATAATCTTCACGTTGATAGAGGATTTCACCACCGGATAAATCATTACCTTTGAAATAACGTAAATCTGCTTCATCGGTTAAGTTAATCGCGTCAAAATACACGCTGAGGCTTTTCGTAAAATCATATTTCACTTTCATATCAAAGGTTAAGATATCGTCTTGGTATATATCAGCCCATGACTTACAGGTATGTGGGTCTGATACAGAAGCTGATACGGGACAAGAGCCAACCTCTTCAAGGATATCTGAGCGGTAATTACTAATTAGGCGTAACGAGAAAGTCTCATCTTCCCAACCAACAGCAATGTTACCGGTGATATCTGCTTGGCCTGGTAGCTGCATTTTGTCTTGACGAATAGTGGCGTCGAGTTCGGCTTCACTTTTTACAAAGGTCATATTACTTTGCCAAAACAAGCCATTTTCGAAGAACTGATTGTAACTAAGCTCAATCCCGTAGACTGTGGCTTTATCACCATTGAGGGTGATATCAACCTGATTTAGAGCAAGATCTTGAGGAATTGCAAAATCAGATACTTGGTTTACAGGTAAAGTAAGCGGGAGCTCATCTATGCTCATTTGAATACCGGTGACATCGACGATGAAGTTATCAATATTTTTGTAAAATACTGCAGCTTCCATAAATAACTCTTTTGATGGATACCAGCCAAACGAAGCGTCAAAGTTATCCGAAGTCATTGCCACCAAATTTGGGTTACCTACTTGTAACGCATTGTCTGGCCCTAAAATATAGCCTTGTAAATCAATTGCGCTTTGTCCATCTGGTGAGTTGTAGCATTCATTAGTCGTTGGATCACATAAACTAATATCACTATCAAAACGCGCATAACCACGCGCTTGCTTAAACGAAGGGCGGGTATAACTAGTCCACAGTGATGTACGAACCAACATTTCAGGATTTGGTTCGTAGCGTATATGCATACTTGGGAAAAATTCACTGTAGGTAATGGATGCCTCAGGTAAAGGTACCGAAATATCTAAGGTGTGATCACCGCCAAAATTCCAATCATCATTTGATAATGACATATAACCGGTTGATGAAAATTCGGTATGTGCATAGCGTACACCGGTAATAACACTGACCTGCTCTGATAGCTGCAGCTCAGTCATAATATAAGCTGCGTAGGTATCTTCGTATAAGGTATAGTCTTCTTTGGTGCTGTCAATTGATACCTCGCCACCGGTGGCACTGTCGCGCGTAATTTTAGTTGAGTCAACTATGTACTCAAGGTCTTCGTTGCTAACAAAAGGATAGGTAAATAAGCCACCCTCAGGCACAGCGAAGTTATAATCTGTAACATTTGAGTTGGCGACGGTAATACAGGTTTCATCTGTGCCACAGTCCAGTGGATTTATTGCATAGCTCCAGCGATCTTTATCACGGAAGTGTTCGCGTTCGTTATAAGTGCCACCAATTTTAATGAAATTCAGGTACTCAAAATCAAAGTCTTTTTGTAAGTTTAGCTTGATACTGGTGACTTCGTCTGTTCGGACACTGTCTTCCATAAATAAGTTGTCGTATTCCATATTTGATAAATCGCTGATATCACCATCGGCTTCACCGGCAAAAACATCATTATCTGGATCTAACGCAAAACCACCTAGGGCAGCAGCTTCTTCAGGAGTTAGCACCTGTGCAACAATATTGTTTTTAGTTGCTTGACCGTAAACGATATTCTCACGCTCACGAAACTGAACTCGGCGATCCCCCACTGATTTATCATCTGTTTTTGAATACGCATATTCATAATCTACGCGTAAAGTGTCGGTAATATAGTTTTCACCACCGATACTGTAATTGGTTGTAGTCGTTTCACCTTCCTGAATGAAAAATTGGTTATAAATATCGATATCAGACAGCGCAAACTCTTTTGTATCAGCATTTACATAAATAATTTCATCGGCTTGGTCGCCATTATAAAAGTTATAAAACTCTCTTTGTGCAACGTCATCATCAGTGTAATTAGAGTAGTTACCTCGTATGTAATAAAAACTGTCTGCGGTTGGCTTAAACTCAACATTTAAAGTTGCGGTGGTACGTGTTCGATCAGCAATTTCACGGCGGTTTTCGAGTTGCGCGGGGATCAATATTTCTGGTGCAACACCTAATTGCTCTTCACTGAGGCCAATGCCACCTTGTAAAAAGTTTAATTCTCGAGTGCTATGATGGCGTACCTCATCTACTTGAGTTTTCCTATCTTCATAAGAAAGTGCAAAACCAACGCCTATTTTTTCGTCTAAGAATAGCTGTGTGCCATCAAGGCTAAACTTTGGCGAGTGTTCTTCTCTGAGTTCACTGTATGAATCTTGCAGCTTCATTTTTAGGGTGTTTTTGCCACGGTCATATGCTGAGATAGCTTTGACGTTTACTGCGCCACCTATCGAATTTAGATTCATATCAGGGGTAAGGGTTTTAAATACTTCAATGGCTCCTAATGAATCACTAGTGATACCATCAAGGCCAATTTTACGTTCATCACCCGCACCAGATAGTTCTGCACCATTCATGCTCACCGATACGAATTTAGGACCTAACCCCCGTACTGCAATGTATTTTCCTTCACCTTCACTGCGCTCTAAAGTGACACCAGGAATACGGCGTAATGACTCTGCGACATTTTGATCAACAAAGTTACCCATATCATCCGTAGCAATCACTGAGCTAAACGCTTTAGCATCGCGCTCCATGGCACGTGCTTTTAAATCTGCTTGATAAACGCCTGTTACAGCAATGATTTCAATATCATCTTCAGCTTCTACGGTTTTTTTAGCTGCTGTTATTTCGGCGTTTGTTGTTGGTTTGTCACTTTCTACCTTTGGCTGTACAGGATCAGCTGTTTGCGCATAAAGTGGCATAGCTACCATTAATGCTGCTGCGATCGTGCTTAATCTCATGCTCTTCATCTTTGTTCCTTTTTCAGGCTTATAATTGTGTGTGCAAGATATGCGATTCCCGTTGATTCAAATCCCAACTTGCCACCGGTGGCAAAATGGAATAACATGAAGTTAACACTGTATTAATGAAACTGTCAATTTACATATTGACAATTTTTTATTTTAACCAGCATTAAAAACGAAATAGCCAAGGAACATTATGCAAGTTCTGAAGAATAATAATTTAAACTATCTCAATATCGTAATACTAAGCATCATTACTGTGTTGACGGTTTTTGTTTCGACTAATTTATACGCTGCACAAGTCAATACAACATTGGCTTTTCCAACGGCAAAAGGATTTGGTAAATACGCAACAGGGGGAGTTAATGGCACGCTTTATAGAGTGACTACATTGGAAGATAATTTAGATAAACCGCAACCAGGCAGCCTTCGCTATGCAATTGTGCAAAAACATCCTCGCACTGTCGTATTTGCGGTATCAGGTGTGATCAAATTGGCAGGGGAACTTAAAATATCACATGGTAATATAACCATCGCGGGGCAAACTTCGCCAGGTGGGATTGCCATTGTTGGTGCTCCTGTGACGGTCTCATCCGCAGATAATGTGATTATCCGCTATATGCGCTTTCGCTTAGGTACATTTGGCTATGCTGATGATTCATTAACGGTGCGTAACAGTGAGAATGTCATTATTGATCATTGTTCATTGAGTTGGTCAGTGGATGAAACTGCGAGTTTCTATAATAACCGTAACTTTACATTACAAAATTCCATTATTTCACATAGTTTAAGCCATTCAATTCACCCTAAAGGCGATCATGGCTATGGTGGCATTTGGGGCGGGGCAAATGCGAGCTTTATTAATAATATAATTGCCAATCATGCCAGTAGAACGCCTAGGCTCAATGGTCATAGACTTAAATCACCGTATGCACAAGATGAAGAGTTTGTTGAGCTTATCAATAATATTATTTTTAACTGGGGACATAATAATGTTTATGGATCAGAAAATGGTCGTTTTAACTTGATCAACAATTATTATAAACCAGGTAAAGCAAGTAAGATCATGCAGTTTGCTGATATTTGGTATTCCCCAGAGATCAAAGAAAATCAGGCATATATTATGGGAAATGTACTTGAGAATAACCCACAACTGACTGAGCATAATTATTTAGGTGTAAATTATCGCAAAGCAGTCAAAGCAAAACGCACTATCAGTGATGAAAATAGCCAGTGGTTAAGTGATAAACCAATCATTACATCACCCATGCAAACAACCATGGTTTATGTTAGTGCAAAGCAAGCATTTAGTGATGCCATTAAAGGGCAACATATAGGAGCAAGTCGTAATGCACATGGCTATTTCCATGACAGTATTGATACGCTTGTTTATCAACAGCTCGCTGATAGTGTCGCGATAAAGAAAAATGGTTTGATTGATCATGAGTTTGAGCTAATTGGTAATTGGGATGCATATAAACAGGAATTTACAGGGGTTCCTGCAATCGTTGATGCTAATGAAGATGGTGTTGCGGATGATTGGTTCAAACAGCATCAGCTGCAATTAAAAAATGCAACTACAGCGCAGGTTTTGCAGCAGTACTTAAATTCGCTTAGCGACTAACAAAGAAAGCCTTGATGACTTAAAATAACCATTAACTCATCAAG
The DNA here is from genome assembly GCF_014164295.1 of Pseudoalteromonas sp. SG43-7. Classification (NCBI taxonomy): domain Bacteria; kingdom Pseudomonadati; phylum Pseudomonadota; class Gammaproteobacteria; order Alteromonadales; family Pseudoalteromonadaceae; genus Pseudoalteromonas; species Pseudoalteromonas sp. SG43-7. The sequence goes on along the minus strand of NZ_JACJEY010000007.1, from coordinate 26,329 downwards.
GCTTTAATTTTAACAACAATAATGATCAACGAGTTTTAGCAAATTGTGCTGTTAAAAAGTCATCAATAACACTGGTTGTAGGCGTTAACCACGGCTGGAATAACCAAAATGAATGCGGCGCATCATCAAACTGGTAAACTTCACTGGGTATATGCAACTGTTGCAACTTTTGTATTGCGCTGTCTCTACCTGCACGAAAGCGTGGCACTGAGCTATTAATGAAAAGTGTTGCAGGCGCTTTTTTATCAATATAGAAAATAGGCGATGCGTCGTGCCAACGCTGTGGGATAGTTTCATACCTACCCCCCAACCACTTGCTGGCTGATGTGACGGCCTTGGCTGGGTTGTTTTCAAAAGGCAGTGCTTCAGGGGACGTGAAGTCACTTAAGCCATCTATATTGATCAGCGCTTGGACCTTAAATCGCTTGGAGTTAGTGTCGCTGCTATCAACAATTCCGCCTCTGTAGGCTAACAGCGCGGCTAATTGGCCACCTGCAGAGCCGCCCGATAAAGCAATCTTAGTGCTGTCTATATTATACTGAGCAGCATTATTTTTAAGCCAATGAAACGCATCAACTAAATCCTCAACTGCTGCAGGATAAGGCGCTTCCTTGCTGAGACGGTAACTGGGCGCGGCAACAACATAACCACGTTCTACCAGCGCAATTGCAAGTGCTGTCATTAATGCGGGGGTACCTGATTGCCAGCCACCACCGTGGATCAACATAATCAAAGGCGCCGTTTGTGTTTGCTGTGTTTGCTGATAAATATCTAAAGTCTGTGCACTGGTTTTAGTTTGTTTGTAAACCAGTGCTTTATGAGCGATTACAGAGTCAGGAAGTGTCGTTGCGGGCACCTGCATGTGAGGATAGTGTTTGATTAGTTTTTTATAAGTATTTTCAACGGTGTAATCAGCTGCTATGCATGGCTGAACACAGAGCAATAATACGGCAAAAAAGTTCAACGTTTGATGTTTTAGCATATTCATTTAATCCAAAGTGTCGTAACGGGCATAGTCAAAATCGGCATAGCTGCTAGCGCCGGGAGTTTGCGACAGGCTAAATAAGCCTAACTTAGCACCTACCCAGCGGCCTTTTTTAGCTTGGAAGTGTTCACCAATAATTTGAAACTCAGCACTTGCAGCGGTTCTATAACTAAAAATGGCTGTGGCGCCTGGTTGTAGAACGACTTTTAGTTCAAGATAGGGTTGTGTCAGTGGTTGTTGCTCTACGATACTTTCTTTACAGCCTTTTCTCGCATTAAAACAGTGCACATAGACTAGCTGTTGTTCGCCAGTAGAAGATGTTTTGATACCAATCCATGCATAGTCTTCACCAAATAAAATTAGTCCTGAGGAACTAGCAGAGGTTGTTTGGTTGACCTGCAATGTGGTCGTAAAAGCAAATTGCTCTGCGGGAATTTTTTGTAGTAACAATGAAGGCGTTGACCATAAATTAGTATTGTTTTGTGCTGTAATTTGCTGCGAGTGTAAGCGTAAAAAGCCGGGGTTGTCTGTCAGTGAATACCAGCTGTTACTTGGATTTGCATTCCATTGCCATAATAAGCTTAGCTCAGCGCTGTTGAATTCATCATTGTTCACTATGCTGGTGGGTTGTGGGTTAATTTTGCTTCTAGGTTTAGTGTGCTGTAAAACCGGTTGCCCAGTTCCATTACCATTTTTATCTATGCCTATGATTGGCCAATCATTGTCCCAGCGCATAGGTTGTAAATGGGTGATTCGACCATACGCTTGTTTGCTTTGAAAGTGAATAAACCAGTCCTCATCAAATTGGGTGTGAACCCACGCACCTTGATGAGGACCGTTGATCACTGAATTACCTTGCGCCATTACTACTTTGGCTTCATAGGGACCGGTAATTTTTTTTGCTCTAAATACCGATTGCCAACCTAAATCTACCCCACCTGCAGGCGCAAAAATATAGTAGTAACCGTTACGTTTATAAAATTTAGGACCTTCAATGGTGCGATATCCAGGGTGATTTTTACCATCGACAATGTGTGTAAATTTATCACTGACCCAACTTGCGTCATCTTTCATTTCACGCAGCGTTAGTACATTATTAAAGCCAGCACGACTTTTTGCCCATGCATGTATTAAGTAGGTTTTACCATTGTCGTCCCATAAAGGTGCCGGGTCGATTAATCCTTTACCCGCTAAAATAAGCTGTGGGGTTGACCAAGTTCCAGCAGGATCATCTGTTGTGGTTACATAAATACCAAAATCAGGATCAGGGTAAAAAATCCAAAATTTATTATCATGAAAACGGATTGTTGGTGCCCATACGCCGTTGCCATGTTGTACTTTTGCAAAGTGGGCTTGTGGCAGCTGTATTGGCAGCGCATAATTTATTAACTGCCAATTGACTAAATCGGTAGAGTGTAAAATAGGCAAGCCAGGTGCAGAGTTGAAGCTAGATGCTGTCATGTAATAATCGCCATTAACAGCTACTACATCCGGGTCGGAATAATCGGCATGCAAGATTGGGTTTTTATATTCGCCATTACCTAGATCTGCTTGCCACGGGCTTTGAGTGTGTGTTGACGATAGTAATTGCGACTCTTTTGCATAACCTAGGCTGCTACTTAAGCAAACGAGAAAAAGTGCTAAATAGAAATAGTATTTGTTGCTTAGCATCGGTTATTTCTCCATTTCTAAACTAGCAAGAATAAAAGGGCCGACTGCTTTAGGATCGTTCGCGCGTACATTTTCACTGATGTAATAAGCAAAGCTGCCATCTCGATATGGTTTACCGCCAAGTCCTGCTACTTCACATACTTGTTGGATTGATAAGGTGTTATCTGCTTCACGTTTGATAAAGTTGCTAACTACAGCATTAAAGGTATTTTTTGCAATCACTTGGTAGCTATCAGACAAGTAACCTTGATTAACACCTCTTGCAATCGCATAGCTGAGCATAGCACTGCCAGAGGATTCTAAATAATTACCGTCTAATTCACCTTTATCTGTAACTTGATACCATACACCGGAGTCAGAACGCAGCTTTAACATGTTATCTATCAATGTATTAAAGCGCTGTGATAGCCACGCTTTTTTAGGGTGATCATTCGGTAGTTGATCTAATACATCAACCATTGCCATGGCGTACCAACCGATAGAGCGCGACCAATGATTAGGTGATTGTCCGGTTTTTTTATCAGCCCAACGCTGTTGTTTAGATTCATCCCAGCCATGTACAGGTAGAGAGGTGTCACTGCGATAAGTATGTTGTTCAATTAATTCAAACTGTTTTATAACATCATCATATTGATCTACTGTTCCAAAGCGGCGGATATATTCGGCATAAAAGGGCGCTGCCATATATAAACCATCAAGCCACATTTGCGAGGTATAGCGTTTTTTATGCCAAAAGCCACCATCAATTGTGCGAGGTTGTAATTTGAACTGTGCATATAAAGTATCGAGGGCAAGACGATATTTACGATCTTTTGTTTCATCAAACATAAAAAACAGTAACTTGCCGGCATTGAGCATGTCGAGATTATATTTGCTCATTACGTAGGTTTTAATACTGCCATCTTCCATTACTAACGCGTCTACATATTCTTTAATGTAATTGAAATAGCGTTGTTCTGGTTGATGCTGATAGAGCTTGGCAAATGACAGTAACACTAATCCATGGGTGTAATCCCAGCGCGGTTCACTGCGCCAATCAATGGTGTAGGCCTGTGGATTACGGATCATCTCAGAGTTAGCCATTTGCACGGCATAGCTCAGTGAGTTGTTATTATTTTGCGCAGACACATTCATTATTGAGCAGAATAAGCAGCAGAGCAAAAATGAAAAAATATTTTTATTTACGCTGTTTTTATTGATTTTGATTATACGCATCATAAATCCTTATGAGCTTAGTGTGCTGATGTTGTTGAAGGGAAGTGAGTTTTGGCCGGTAAGCAAAAATGCGATGGACTTTGCTTTCCGGCTGAATAATCTATGGCTGTTTAGTTGTTACCAGCTAGAAGCTTAGCTACTTCAAGGCTTGCTAGAATGAAGGGACCATTTCCTTTAGGATCATTTTTGCTGACCGGCTCGCTCATATAATAGTGATAACTACCATCACGACCAAAGCCAAGGCCTGCAACATAGCATTGGTTTGTCATACTTACCGTGCCATCGCTATGTACTAATGTAAATTGGTTAAGTAAACCTTGATACGCTGCAAGGGCAGTGTCTTGATAATCAGCATCGATATAACCGTTATTAAGCGCTTTGGCATAAAAATAAGCGAACATTGCTGTTGCAGTAGATTCTTGGTAGTTGCCCAAAGCCGTTGGTTTGTCTAAAACTTGCCACCATGTGCCGGTATCAGTATTTTGAACTTTGGCTATATCCGTGGCTAACTCTTTTACTATGGCGAGTAAGGTATCGCGTTGCTCTGTGTTTTTTGCTGGGATGTAATCGAGTACATCAACCACTGCCATAGCGAGCCACCCCATACCACGGCCCCAAAACTCTGCCGAAACGCCGGTTTGTTTATCAGCCCATGCTTGATGTTTTGATTCATCCCATCCGTGATAGTACAGTCCAGTTTTTGGATCGCGAAGTGCTTCACGCGTAAGCTTAAATTCATTTACCACTTCAGCAAAAGTTTCTTGTTGCTGGTGGCCCGTTTCAAATAAGCTACCGTACTGGGCTAAAAACGGCATACCCATATAAACGCCATCTAGCCACACTTGATGTTGATATTTGTTTTTGTGCCAAAATGCGCCTTGTGATGTACGTGGCTGTAACTGTAATTGTGCACGTAAAGCTTTTGCGGCAGATAAATATTGTTGCTGCTGGGTATCTTGGTATAGCTGGATAAGATTACGCCCAGGCGGAATGTTATCAATGTTAAAATTGCTTTGTTTATAGGCGGTGATTTTGCCTTGTTGATCAATAAAGCTACCAGTAACTTGGGCAATCACATTCTTATAAGTTTGCTCATCCGTTGCCAGTCCTAATTGGTAGTAAGCATACGGTTGTAAGCCAATAATATCGTATTCAAACTTTGGGCTGCGCTTACGGTTCACATCCCAGCCATTGGCATGATAGCCTAGTGTTTTTCTTTTCAGCTCTGAATCGGCAAGGGCGCGGGCCCATTCAAGGGCTAATTTATCATTAAGCGGTTGCGTCGTTTTTTTTGCTGTAACTGTGGTATGCAAAGTAATGCGTGGTTTAATTGTCAATCTTTCAGCTTGTTGATCAAGGTACTCAATAAAGCTTTCTTTATCGTTGATACCACTTTCAGGTTGCCAAACAGAGGCAAAATAGTAATCAGCATGCAGTGTATTTTGCCCTTTAGGTTTAAGCACTGCAAGGTAGTTATTTTTGTCTTGGCGTACATCAATAACATCACCTTTTTTAAAAAATACCGCCATACCTAAAGCTGATTTATCTAAACTCTGATTGCCCCAACTGGCAATATAGCTATAGCCATAATTACTCATTGCATCCAGATCACCTTGAATAAACTCAGTATCTGGGTGTTTGACCACACCGGCTACTAAATTAGGCAAATCTTTATCAGTGTTCAGTTCTACATGTGCCAAACGTGAGCCGCCGTGAATACTAATATTGGCTATTAAATCTTGCTGTTGATAGCTGTTTTGCCAGCCTTGATACTCAATTTGTATACTGGCGCGTAAATCGCCATTTTCAATAATCCGCGCTGTACGTTTGCTAACATCAGATACATGTTCCAGCTCATCATTATTACCCATCAAACCAAATCCGCCAGCACCTAAAGACTTACCCACTTTAAGGATATCCATGCCCCAGTCTTGTTTGTCATGATACGAAGAATAACCATCAAGGCCGACAGTATGTAGCACAGGTTGTGTTGTTAATTTGCCGAAAATATCAAAACCATTACGCCAATCTAGATAAAAGCGGTAACCGACTTTATCCGACTCAATACCTGGGCCTTCATAACGGATCCAATTTGAATGATCTGTGTAATAATCTGGTGGTGTTAACTCATCAACATTTTTAAATTCACCGCCTACATACTCTTTTTTACCTGTGCCAACTTGGTGTTTTGGCGGACGAGAATGAGGCTGCCATTGACCACCTTGTTTATGTGCAAGATCAGCTTGAACACGTTTTGTTTGTGCTGTGATTGATGGGCTACTTTGCTGTGTAATGGTGACTTCAATCGGTTTATCATTTAAATCGACAATAAAATACACACCATCAAGTTCACCGTCCGAGTTAATATCTACTGCTTGGCTAGGTAACACTTGCTGCGCTGTTTTTACAGTTAAAGCAGCAGTTTGGCTAAGACCTAAATCGTAATAGCTAAGATAGATTGGCTCGTCAGGGCGTTTAAACGAAGATGGATTAACAATGTCCACTTTAGCAACTAATGCGCTTCCAAGGGAGTTAGTTTCGCTCGCTTGCAGTGGTGTTTTAAGATCTGCATGTTCTTGGCATGCAATCAATAATAGGCTAGAGCTTAGAGCTGTTCCCATCAAAATGCGCTTTGATAACAGTGATGTTTTTAAAGTCATTGTGTGTCCTCAATGGTTGAGCCACTTAAATTAAGTGGCTCTATTATTGTTATTTATCGAGATTGTATGCTTTTTTCACTAGCCCATAGGTTAGTTGATAAGCCAGAGTCTGGGCAGTACTTTCGCTAATTTGATGATTTGCTACAAGCTCTGCTAAATAGCGACAATCAACGCGGCGTGCAACATCATGACGAGCTGGAATTGATAAAAATGCGCGGGTGTCATCATTAAAGCCAACCGTGTTATAAAAACCAGCTGTTTCAGTTGTTTGCTGTCTAAAACGAAGCATACCGGCGGGGCTGTCATGGAACCACCAAGCAGGACCTAACTTGAGGCTAGGGTAGTGACCCGCTAGTGGCGCAAGTTCTCGACTATAGGTCGTTTCATCTAATGTGAATAGGATGATTTTAAGATCCGGGTGATTTCCGTATTTACTCAATAGTGGTTTGAGTGCATTAACGTATTCAGTTTGGCTTGGAATATCACAGCCTTTATCACGGCCAAATTGATCAAATAACGCTTGGTTATGATTACGATGCGCGCCAGGGTGAATTTGCATCACTAAACCATCTTTAATGCTCATACCGGCAAGCTCAGTGAGCATTTGGCCACGGAATAATTCTTGCTCTTGCTCTGTTGAATGGCCTGTTCGACATTTTTCAAATAATGCTTCACATTCTGCGGTAGGTAAGTCAGCAGTTAATGCAGTAGGGTGGCCATGATCGGTTGCTGTTGCACGTCCTTCAATACGAAAGTAATCACGACGTATTTGAATTGCCGCTAAATAACCTTGCCAAGTTGTTGTATCTTGGTCGGTTATCTCACCAAGTTTAATTACGTTGTCGATAAAATCTTCACGGCTAGCATCAACCACATCATCAGGTCTAAAGGTGGTGATCACACGTTTTTCCATTGCAGAGCCTGCAATTGCGCGGTGGTGCGGGAGCTGATCAAGTGCACCTTCTGTTGTGGCAATTAGTTCAATATTAAAGCGGTCCATCAGTGCATGAGGCTTGAACTCGGGTGTTGCTAACGCAGCTGTAATTTTTTGATAATAGTGCTGACCATTTTCCGAGCAAAGTTTTTCAGTAAACCCAAACACATCACTAAATACCGCATCTAACCAATAGCCACTTGGCGTTCCGGCATACAGGTGATAGTTATCAGCAAAGATTTGCCATACTTTTTCAGGATCAGCTGCTTTTGAACGAGCCATATCGCCTTGCAGCCCATGCTCAGGTACTCCTAAATCAGTCATTGGGATACCTTGACTGTAGAGCATTCTAAACACGTAGTGATCGGGTTTTATAAATAGCTCAGTAGCATTGCCAAAGTTTTCATTTTCATTAAACCAACGTGGATCAGTGTGACCGTGCGGACTAACTATCGGTAAGTCTTTAATTGATTCATATAACTTTCTAGCGATAGCAACGACGCTAGGATCGCTTGAAAATAAACGATCTGGGTGCAATTCTAAAGGTTCGATATTGCTCGGCATTGAAGATTCCTTAACTGTTCTGCTTGTTTATTGCCACCGGTGGCATGTAAAGGTAAATTACACTGACAACGTATGGCAGTCAATATGTTAATTAGTTGTTGTTTAGTACCTGAAGGCAGGCTTGCGTGATTTTGTCATAGTCTTTACTTTGTACCCATTGTGGTTGTGCAACCCAAGTACCCCCCACGGCCATCACATTATTAAGTGCTAAATAGTCTTTAAAGTTTTGTTCATTAATGCCACCTGTTGGGCAAAAGCGAATATCAGCAAATACGCTGCTGACTGCTTTTAAAAACTGCTCGCCACCACACAAAGAGGCAGGAAATAATTTTTGCTCAGTAAAGCCATATTCTTTAGCAAGTAAAATATCGGCGGTGTTTGAAACACCCGGCACAACGGGCACAGAAGATTGACTAAGGGCATCGAGTAATCGTGGTGATACCGCAGGAGTAACAATAAAATCACTGCCGGCGGCAAGACTTTTTGCAAGTAATGCTTGATCAGTAATCGTGCCGGCACCAACGCATAAATCGGGTAGTGCTTTTTTAATCGCGATTAATGCGTCAAGGGAAGCTGGCGTTCGCAGCACAACTTCCACTAAATGAATGCCAGCCTTGTGCATTGCAGTGGCAATAGCCACACCTTCTTCACTACTGTTTGCTTGGATGATAGGCAATATAGGTTGGTTGCCTAATAATGTTGAAAACACGGTCATACAATTTTCCTATTAATACTTATTATTTTTGTAATTGAGCCATAGTTAACGGCTGTTTGTTTAAAGTGACATTGGTTAAGCTCATGTTATTCACATTAGCAACAATAGAATCATCACCCACTTGGTCAAAATGACAGTCGATAAAATGGATATCGTTCATTGGTGCGCGTGCAAAGCCATTGAGGTAAAAAGCCTTACTCAACACATTTTTACAATGTAGGTTTTCAATTTGAATATCACGAACTGTTGGGTCGAACTGTCCCGCATCGCCTTCTTCATAAAAAAAGTTGATCACAACAGCATTTTTAACCGTGCCAACTTCGATGTTACGTATGCGAATATGCTCGATCAAACCGCCACGTACTGAGTTAGTTTTGATACGAATAGCGCGCTCTAGGTGGGGGCTGTCCATGGTGCAGTTTTGCACAAAGACATTATTTACACCGCCAGATATCTCACTGCCGATCACAACACCACCATGGCCTTCTTTCATATGGCAGTTTTCAATAACAATGTTTTGCGATGCTACCCCAACACGGCGACCATCAGCATTTCGGCCCGATTTGATCGCGATACAATCATCACCGGTATCAAAGACACAGTTTTTAATGTGCACGTGGTCACAACTTTCTGGATCACAGCCGTCTGAATTAGGACCATGGCTTGAAAAATTGACGTTATCAACCGTAACACTTTGGCATAAAACCGGGTTCACTAACCAAAAAGGTGAGTTTTTAATTGTTACGCCTTCGATTAAAATATTTTTACATTTATACGGTTGAATAAAAGGAGGGCGTAAATAGGCACCAGTACTGTATATACGTTGGCTGACAGGCACACCAGCTTCGGCATCAACCATTAACTGATCACGTGCTTCACGCTGGTGCAATACTTTACCTTGGCTATCTTTAATTAAATCCCAATGACCTTCCTTGTGTGGTCCCTTCCAAGGCCACCATGTTTGGTTATCACCATTTCCTTGCAGTGTTCCTTTACCTGTGATGGCAATGTTTTCTTGTTCATAAGCATAAATCAGTGGTGAGTAGCCCATCATTTCTAAGCCTTCCCAGCGAGTAAATACCTCTGGTAAGTAATGATTAGGATCAGTGCTGAAACTTAATATTGCCTTATCAGCCAAGTGTAAATTTACGTTAGAAAGTAAATGAATGGCACCGGTCAAGTAGGTGCCATTTGGAATGTAGACCTGACCACCTCCTTGTGCGTGGCAGGCTTCAATGGCGTTTTTAATGGCCTGTGTACAATCATGTTGACCATTTTCTTTTGCACCAAAGTCTTTAATATTAAATTGCTTAGCAGGGAAGGTTGGGACGACTATCTTAGCTTTTATATGTTCAGCCATTTGCCAATCGTCTGCGCTAATAGGCGCTTCAAAAACATTGAGCAAAGGCGCTGACTGACAGCCCATTAAAGTTGCTGTTACCAAAGTGCTAGAAGCTAATGCTTTAAGAAAATAGCGTCGTTGATTATTCATCTTGTATCCTGCTGCTGTAATTGGAATTATTATAATAGGTTAACATTAGCAGTTATTGCCACCGGTGGCAATGTGATTTTACTACAAAGTTTAAATTTTCAAAGACTTATTGTTTTTGAAAAAGTTATTTAAAATTAGTGACTAATAAAATAATCGATAGTAAAAATCATCGATTATGCACGGGGGAGAGTATTATATTGCAGACATAGCCTCAGTTAACGAGGCTATGTGTTGATTAAGTTTAGAAAGTGCCCCTTACACCCACTAAAAACTGGCGACCTGATGAAAGGTTTTCGTAAGGGCGTGGCGTGTAAATATCATTCCACATATCTTGTTTTTCATCTGTTAAATTAACGGCTTCAAATGAAACACTCATTTTCTCTGTTAACTTGTAGCGGGCAGAGAAATTAAGCTTCGCCTTTGCATCATAACCACGCACAAAGGTTGATTCATCTTTATATTCGTCTAAATATTGTTTGTTATAGCCACTTCGGTAGTTATAAGAAAAACGAGCCGACCAATCGTCTACTTGATAGTACAAGGTTATGTTGTATGTGTTCTTTGATGTTTCTTCTTCTACTAAGTTAAGTTGCGTGCCATAAAATGGGTCTTCTATATCACGTGTATAATCAATATAGGTGTAGTTAGTTTGTAAACCTAAGGCATTAAATGGTTCAGGCAAGAAGGTAAAAGGCTGTTGATAAATAAATTCTGCGCCCCACATGCCTTCAGCATCGGTATTGACAAGTTGCGATACTTGCCAAGTCACAGTGCTAGGATCTGTGTCGCCAAGGTCGATACCAAGTCTATCAAGATCGGCTTGTGATAAAACTTGCTCAGAACTTGCTTTTGTTAAACCCGAAATATTTTTATAAAACAGTGATGTTGCAAGCAGCGATTCTTCAGCAAAGTACCACTCTAAACCAACATCATATTGTTTCGCTTTATAAGGCTTGAGTGACGGGCCTGCACCCATCTTAATTGTCGCTGATGGATCATCAATACTCGGCGTATTAATACTGATTGAAGAACGTAAATCAGATAATTTTGGGCGAGTAATTGCGTGTGAATAACTAAAGCGACCGACTAAGTCCTCAGTGATATCGTAAGCAAGGTTTAATGATGGCAGCCATTCATCTCCTTCACTCACAGACTCACGCCAACCATAACCTGCAGCATAGTTTGCACCGTCGCCACGTCCCGCAGTGAAACCATCTTTGTAAATATGATCTAAATTTACGATACGACTGGTGTTTTTGTTATCAACATAACGCACACCAACATTACCACGTAGCTCTTTATCAAATATGTAGTTTCTGAAATCTAACTGGACAAATGCTGTAGCAACTTCTTCTTTAATATAATAAGTGCGTCTAAAATCTTCTTTGGCTTGAAAAAAGTCTGCCCCAGCAAAGGCGTTGTACATGGCATTATAATCAGGTGCTAACCAAGTACTACTGTTAAGCGTTGATGAACCAGGAATTGAAGCGTTGTTACCAAAACTTACACCTTGTTTATCTAAAGTGGTATTAAACAAGCTGCCATCAATTTGGGCTGCATCTAGCGATATAACACGCTCTTCTGCTATTGCGCCTGATGTTTTGTTTGTTTCTCTATTGATGTCTTTCCAGTTATTTAAATTATAGTGTTGTTCTGTTTCAAAACTACGCTGACCAACACCAAACTTAACCGTATATTCATCGTTAATCTCGTATGTAAAATCAACTCTAATAGTTTTGTTTTCACTTTCAATTGTTTGCGAGCGATTACGTACTAAACCAGCGGTGTAATTAGTTGGATCTGTCATCACCGACGCTATTTCATCTTTACTATAATTCCCGCCAGGTGCCTGACCTGCGGCAAATGCAAATGATGGCATATTAGTGTTTAACTCACCGCTACCAATCGCTTGTCCGCCCGGGTTATTAATTAATGATAATGGGTCTATATTACTATTAAAACTATAGGCCACGGTAGATTGATTACTATCTAGGGCAAAGGTGGTCATATTCGGAATGTCTAAATCTGATTTACCTTGGCCTATTAGGAAGTTCATTTTAAAACGATCGTTAATAAACCAATTTCCAGTAAAGCTAACTTGATCAAAAGTTGATTCAGATGTATCTTTGCGTGTTTCTGAACGGATAATGGCGTTTGAATATGCACCTGCGACTATGGTGTTGTTGGCATCGACATAAATGTTTTCAGGGACGATATCTTTTTGATCTCGTAATAATACTTCGTAGTGATATTCTTCAGAATCATTATCCAAGCTTGCATGCAACACATCTAAGTTGAATGAGAGATCATCAGTAGGCGCATATTGAAAAGCAATTGTTGCACCAAGACGTTTTTGTTGTTTTGAATACAATGAATAGCGAGGAATACGCGGTAAATATAATCCATCTAAATTTTCATTGGTGTAATTCCCGTTTGGCATTAGTAATGTTTTCGGTGCTACGGTAAGATAATTTGAGCCGCCTTGACCAACAGGTAAACCATCTTCGACAAAGCTTGGATTGTTTACAGTCCAACGTCCAGTTGAAGAGCCTTCACTTTGTACTGTGCCATCAGAGTATGCAATAGAGGCAAGTACACCAAACTTATTATCCCAGTTATTACTGAGCATAAAAGAAGCACGAGGCGATACATCCTCATCAACATCACTATAACGAGCATTGACATTGTAAGCGCCTTTAAAGCCATCATATTGAAATGGACGCGCCGTTTGTAAGTTAACATTGCCTGAGATGCCACCGTCTTCAAGTTCAGCAGAAACGGTTTTATTAATATCTATTTGGGTAAACAGTTCAGATGCGAATACGTTAAAATCAAAAGCACGAGAGGTATTAGAACCACCAGCCGCATCAGTAGCAGCACCAGCAGATGCTGATTCCATGCCATTAATTGTGGTTTTAACGTAACGAGAACCTAAACCGCGAATGGTAATTTGACGACCTTCACCCGCATCCTCCTCAATAGAGATACCAGGTACGCGTGAAAGAGAATCTGCCACATTTAAGTCAGGAAATTTACCAATATCTTCTGCAATGATGGTTTCACGGGTGCCTACGGCTTCACGCTTAGACATTAAAGCGGCATTGATACTACCGCGAAAACCTTTTACTTCGATCACTTCAAGTTGATCATCAGCAACAGCTTCATCTTGAGGGGCTGCATATGCTAAGCCACTGGTCAATGCGCCACTGAGTATTAAATTGGTCATTAACTTACTAAGTTTAAAATTGTGTGTGCTGGTTGTCATAGTGGTTCCACGTTCTACTTATTGTTATTAAGTTAACATGACTTAAAAGAGAGTGTTTGTCATGTCCTTGTTCTGATTTTTATTGCACCTAACCTCATAATCCATAATGGGAAAAACAACGAGAAAGCAAGTAGCAAAGTGTTTTATGAAATGGCTTGCTACCGGTGGCACAAAATGAAAAATATAGCGTTATTGATGCGAAGTCAAATGAAAAACATAACATTATTCATCATTAATTTACATTTAGAACAGCATACGAATACTATTCAAGTGCAACATTATCTATAAGTACTATGATTTAACTGATTATTTGCCACCGGTGGCATTGTATTTTAATTATAAATAATGGATGCGCTACTTTAGTCGTATAAAAACAATATAAGAATATTTTTGTTAGTATGTGAGTAATTTTTGATTATCAATTAAGAAAGGCAATTAACATTGAGTTGTTGGTATTGTGCGTAAAAAAACAGCTTAATTAAAATGTTAATTAAGCTGTTTTCCTTAGGGGAGTTTAAAATTTAAATACTGTTTTACAAGTTGTAGCGTATTCCTAAAAAGAACTGTCGGCCGGTATGATTATATTCACGCGGTAAATCTAAACTGCCATCACCTGTTGTATATAGGCGTTCATACTCATCGGTAAGGTTAATAGCTTCAAATGTTACAGTGACATTTTCATTAATATTATAAAAAGCAGATAGGTCAAAATGTGTTGGACCAGATGTCGCTTCTTCGGCATTACCATTGTTACCCGTGTAATCTGTGATGTAATTGTCGCGTTTATTTACTGAGGCACGAGCGCCATAGTTTTCTTCTTCATAATACAGGGTAAAGTTATAAGAATTTTTAGAAAGGCCGGTAATTTCACCTGCAGAGACATACGTATAGTTAGACACTAACCCCATATTTTTTAACAACCCAGGTAGGAATGAAAAAGGTTGCTGATAAATAAGTTCAAGCCCTTTGATCACAGTACCTTGTCCATTTACAGGGACGAAATGTGTGTAAGGGGTAGTTCTAGGATCGAGCGCACTTGATGGATCATATTGCGGATCATTATCAATAAAGGGTAAATAAGCAGGATCGACGAGTTTTTCTTCACTATCACTTTTTATAAAAGAGCCAATGTCTTTGTAAAACGCTGTTGCTGCTAATAGCGACTCTTCTGCAAAGTACCATTCAACACCAACGTCTGTATTGGTAGAGGTGAAAGGGTCTAAGAATGGGTTACCCGCACTAACAGTGCCGTTTAAATAAGAAAACGATGGATTACCAGGATTGAGTGAACTCAAACTCGGGCGGGTCATGGTTTTAGATAAACCCAGCCTTACAATCACATCATCGGTTGCATCAAGGGCTAAATTTAGCACCGGTAAAACATTGTCATAGCTATTGTCGATTGATACCGCATCAGTTTGAATAAAACCTGTTGATGTGGTTTCAGTTTTTACATAGCGAACACCTGCATTTGTGCGTAGTAGCATATCGGAAATTTCATATTCAAAATTAGTTTCCACATAGGCAGCCATTGTTTCTTCTTCAACTTTCCAGCTTTGTGCACTGCGTGGCACCCACTCTTTAACTAAAAGCTGTGAATTTATTGCATCAAAATCAGCCACTATAAAGGGTGATAACGTGCCGTCATAACCGCTGCCAAAATCATCGTAGGGCATTAACTGAGAAAATCCAGCTGCAGAATCTTGATCAGGAAAACCGTTTATTTGTGATTCATCGTAACTAACCGTTCTGTCGTTATAGGCTATACCGCCTTTGATATTCATCATATCCATCTCGTATGATAAATCAATTTTAGCGGTGTCATTTTCGCGCAGTACATCTGTTGCACGTAAGCGCCCATCGGCTAAATCAAAAGAGTTGGCATCTAGAGTATCGTAATCGTAATTCATCACAGCGGTATTATTGCTGGTGCCAAAATCCATCGATACTCTATGAGGTGTGTTATTAGTCATGTTATAACGATACTGCTCAGAGCGAGCATCCGATTCAGCAGTGCCCACCATAGCGTCTAATCGAAGGTAATCAGATAAGTGATATTTAGCTGAGAATACGTATTGTTGAAATTTTGTTTTTGAAATCTGCTGACGGCTTTCTACTCGAGATTTAACGCCGTTAAATGTCGCTGCTTGGATCTGTTTGCCATTGTCAGCAATGGTAATCGATTCAGGAGTAATTTCGCTGAATGTGTTTCTAAACATCTCGAAAAAGTTGTACATAGTACGGTCATTATCGAGTGTCGAATGTAATGTATCTAAGGTAAGAACGAGATCATCATTTGGGGCATATTGTAAAGATCCGGTAAAACCTAAGCGGTCTTGTTCATTACCAAAAAAATCAGGACGAGGCAGGCGAGGGGTATATAAACAGTTTACTGGATCAACGCTTTGCCCTTCAAATTCACAATTACCGGTGTTGGGTGTGCCAATTACTTCAGTATTAGAAGTATCTGCGTATATACCGCCACCATCAAGTACGGGGGTGGTCCAGCGTACTGTACCAAAGCCTTCTTGGCGCACGGTGCGTTCAGATTTTGCGACAGAGAATAAAGCCCCGATTGTATCATCAGCAAATGTGTTGCTGATCATAAATACCATCCGTGGGTCGACTTCTTCAGTGAGGTCGTTATAACCGGCTTGCGCAGACGCTGCAACATGAAAGCCTGTTGTGTCAAACGGACGTGCAGAATACATATCAACAGTGCCCGCTATACCACCTTCTTCAGTTGCGGCCGTGGGCGTTTTTTGGATATCAACACGATTAAATAGTTCGGATGCAAATATATTAAAGTCAAATGCACGGCCACCATTTACGCCGCCACCAGAGTCGGTGCCATCGGTACTAGCAGGTACTTCCATACCGTTTAAGGTAGTACGTGTAAATGCAGGACCTAAACCACGTAAGGTAATTTGCCTACCTTCACCACCTTCACGAGAAATAGCTACCCCAGGAATACGTTGTAATGATTCGGCGATATTCAGATCAGGGAATTTACCAATATCTTCAGCCGCGATAGATTCAGTGGTATTTACTTCAAAACGTTTAGTTGCTAACGATTTATTTAATGATGATCTAAATCCAGTTACTTGAATTAACTCAATGTCATTTTGGGCTTTAGTATCTGTTTGTGGCTGTTCATCGGCTGCGATTGCATACGATGTTGTGCCCAGTAGTAA
Organism: Pseudoalteromonas sp. SG43-7; assembly: GCF_014164295.1. Lineage (NCBI taxonomy): Bacteria > Pseudomonadati > Pseudomonadota > Gammaproteobacteria > Alteromonadales > Pseudoalteromonadaceae > Pseudoalteromonas > Pseudoalteromonas sp. SG43-7. The sequence goes on along the minus strand of NZ_JACJEY010000007.1, from coordinate 9,634 downwards.
GGCACTAACAATGCAGTTAAGTGGCTTGAGAACGAACTTATTTGCAGTCTTCATTGTGTGTTCCTTTTTTATGCTGTTGATTTGAGTTTTTATTTTTATTACTTTATTTAGCCAGTCAAATATAAGTCTATGATTAAATGTCATAAAACTATGATTTGAATCGATAGCAATATCAGCTAAATACAAATGCTACCGGTGGCATAGGAATCAAGCTATATCTAAAAAAGCATATTGTCAAACCTAATAAATTACATTTTTTATGTTTTATTTACATTTATTTGGCAGTAAATGCACATTAAGTCTTGGTTTAATTTTATTCAGCACCATGATTTAACTTGTTATTTGCCACCGGTGGCAGTTGATGGTATGTTTATAACGACAACCACAATTAAGTAAAATTATTTTTTCACTCAATTACAAAAGATAATTTTATAAAGAGCTAAACTGATTTTTTAAAAACAATAAAGAGCGAGTAGAATGGGAAAATTAATAGCAGCAATATTTATCATGGTGAGTTTTTCAAGTATGTCAGCAACTACTAAAGTTCAGCTTTTTATGGCAGGGGATTCAACCATGTCAATTAAAGAAGTGAAGGATTACCCTGAAACAGGTTGGGGAATGCCCTTTAGTATCTTTTTTAATGACAGCATCGACGTTAAAAATCGTGCTAAAAATGGTCGTAGTACACGCACCTTTATCAGTGAAGGCTTGTGGGCGGGCATTATAAATGAACTTAATAAAGATGATTTTGTGATCATTCAATTTGGTCATAACGATCAGTCAAAACAGAAAGTAGACCGCTACACTACACCAGAGCAATATAAGCAAAACCTAGTTAATTTTATTGCTGAAGTAAGAGCAAAGCAGGCACAGCCATTACTGATGACCCCGGTAACGCGTCGTTATTTTGATGAAAAAGGTCAGATCAAGGACACCCATCCTATTTACGCTGATATAGTAAGAGATGTAGCTAAACAGACAGGGGTCGATTTTATTGACATGGAACGGGTGACCCAACAGTATTTTCAAAAGCTTGGTGGGATCAACTCACGCCTACGTTTTATGCATATAGCACCTAACTTACATCCAAATTACCCTATGGGCGTAGAAGACAATACCCATTTCAATGAACTTGGTGCTCGAGAAGTTGCTCAATTAGTATTAATAGAAATGAAAAAAATAAATCACCCACTCGTTAAACAATTACGCATACCTGATCCAAAACATTTAAAATAAAAATAATATTTATAAATCATATTGTTATGTTTGATACAGCTAATAACGTGTGTAGTTTATTTAGTGTATTGTAATTGCATTGAATGAGTGTAAGTGCATTTAATGCAATAATCACTCTGCACTTAGCTTAATCGACAGGATCAATTGAGTAGTTAAAATCAATGATTGAATTAACCACCCAGCAGACCCATTAATGTAATGATGGTTAAATTATTTTGACTATCTTTATCACTTATTAAAGGCAATGAGGAGTACGCATGTCTGGGTTATCTGCAATACCGTTTTCTTTACTTGAGCTTAGCCCAATGAAAGAAGATGCCACCGTCTCAAGTACTCTTGCAAATAGTGTCGCTTATGCACAAAAAGCTGATGAACTCGGTTTTAACCGATTTTGGATGGCTGAACATCATAATATGCCGGGAATTGTCTGCGCGGCAACCTCTGTATTAATTGGCCACATAGCAGGGCAAACTAAAACTATACGAGTAGGTGCTGGTGGCGTTATGTTACCAAATCACCCGCCACTGATTGTTGCAGAGCAATACGGCACGTTAGAGAGTTTATACCCTGGGCGTATTGATTTAGGTTTAGGTCGCGCACCAGGTAGCGATCATATAACCAGTCGTGCTCTGCGCCGAGATGAACGACGCGCTGAAAACTTTGCCGATGAAGTCACTGAACTGCAAACTTTATTGGGCCCTTACGATGGTAGTCACCCTGTTCGCGCTATTCCTGGCGAGAATACCAATGTACCTATTTGGTTACTTGGTTCCAGTTTATATAGTGCGCAACTAGCAGCTAAAAAAGGCCTCCCTTATGTGTTTGCTGGCCACTTTGCACCGCGTTTTGTTTATGATGCAATCGCTTTATACCGCCGTGAATTTCAACCTTCTGATGTGTTAGACAAACCTTATGTAATGCTTGGCTTACCGATTGTTGCAGCAGATAGCGATGAACATGCACAGTTTTTAGCAACCACGTCAAAACAGCGTATCTTAGCACTGTTACGTGGTGATCCTTTATGGCTAAAAGCTCCCGTTAAAAGCATGGCTGGATTATGGAATGAGCAAGAGGAGGCTCAAGTTGAAAACTTTTTAGGATTATCTGTGGTAGGGAGTCCTGTGACCATTGCTCATAAGCTAAATATGATAGTCAAAGAGCTTGGTGTCGATGAATTCATTTTTACCAATGATCTTTACCAAAGTAGCGACCGTCATCACGCGTTGGAGATTTTACGGTCAATAAAAGCATAACCACTGAAAATTAAGCTAAGGTACACTTAACTCCCGTTACAATACAGAAACTAGCTAATACACAAAGTTTACTAGTTTCTGAACTCTACTTAAAAGTGCAAAACACAGCACTAATCTTATTTAAGCTTGCGTTCTGTTTTTATAATCAATTCGATTTATATAATCAATTTTAACGTTTGATTTAAACACATTAAAATGAAGGTATAAACCAGTAAAGTAATTACAAAGGAAGGCATATTTTGAAACCTCAAGACCCCAAAATCACAAATACTTTCGATAAAACAGCATTGATCGCGGAAGGTGGTGGGCAACGAGGGATCTTCACCGCAGGTGTACTCGATGCATGGCTTGAACATGAATATGACCCATTCGATTTATTTATTGGTACTTCAGCAGGTTCACAAAATCTTACTAGCTATTTAGCTCGCCAAAAAGGGTATGCCAAACGCTTAATAAGAGGGCTTTCGCGTCACAAACGATTTTTTCAATTAGGCCGTGGTTTAGTAGGTAAACATATAGTCGACTTAGACTGGTACTTTGATAAAACTACCGAAGTTAACAGAGCACTTGATTTTAAAACTGCAAAAGCCAGTTTGGGTGAACGGGAGTTACTTATTACCGCCACTAATGCCCGTGATCGAAAACCTTATTTTTTATCACCAACCGGTGAAGGCCAGCAATGGCGAGATCTATTAAAAGCGTCAAGTGCACTGCCATTTTTATATAAACAAGGTGTAAAACTCACGCCATGGTTAAATGCATTAGCTGCTAATGAAATAGATAAAACCGACGTACACGCTGAGTCAGACTTTTACCTAGATGGTGGCCTTGCTGCGCCACTACCAGTGCGCGAGGCCTACAATCGTGGTGCACGTAAAATTGTGGTGATCCGCACAGTTGATCAAGACTTTCAAGCGCAGTCGGCATGGGTAAACAAGTTAAAAGCGTTTGTTTGTGCATCAGGATATTGCCCAAAAACCTTAGATTACTTATTACAACACGAACAAGCGTATGAGGATGAGTTAGCATTTATTGCCAATCCTCCTAAAGATGTAGAAATAATACAAATTTTTGCAAACCAAAAGCTTTCGAGCAAATTACTTGGTAGTTCAACCAATGATCTACGTCGTGATTATAAATTAGGTTTATTGGCAGGTAATAACTATTTTACTGAGCAATACCCAGCAAACAATACCCATCCTGTTGCTGTAGCTAACTAATTAGTATTGATAAATTTATTCCGATCAGTTGCGTGTGAGTTGGATAAGTATCCGGTGTTGTTAGTTTGTAATTAATAAGCGAGTCATAAATGGCTCGCATTAACGACCCGAGGCCTGCATTTATAATTACTGATCGCTGCGCCAATTAAAACAAATGCCAATGCAATTAAAACTGACCATGAAAAATGTATTTGTTGAGCCATAACCAGTAACACGGTAGATAGTAGCGGTGTTAAAAAACTCAAAGAGGCGAGTAACGTTTTATTACCTCTTTTTAAAGCGATGTCCCATAAGTAAAATGCGCCACCGACAGGTCCTAACCCTAACAAAAAAATACCTACAGTCTGCGTTAATGAAAAACGTGTGACTGTTTGTTCAAAATATATATGTGCCAATAAGGCCAAAATAGCTACATAAAGAGAAAGCCAACCAATATCATCAACGTGATTATCAAAGCGAGTCATGAACAATGAATAACTCGACCATAATAGCGCACAACTCGCAGCAAATAGGTAGCCTAAAAAGTACTGGCTATTGATAGTAAAACCACTGCCATCACTAATTAAAAACACGATCCCTATAAAACCAACCAGCCCGCCTATAATCGCATTTATTTTGTTTTCAGACCGCGCGACAAAAACACCCAATAACAATGGCCATAAATATACAATCAGGCTAATTTCGATCAATGGTGCATATTTAAGTGCCATAAAATAACAAAAATGAAAACCAAATAAACCAACTATGCCAATAATTGTTTGCGCCTTACCAAGTGTAGGCAGAGTTAACAAAGGCTGCTTGGTAACAAGCCGTTTAATAAACAGCAATAAGAACGACACAAAGAAGCACATAAATAGTAATTGAAAAGCCGGTAATGCTTTAGTTAAATTACCTAACAATGCTAATGCGCCCCATAAAAAAATAGCTAATACGCCGAAAATTGTAGACATAGCAAACATTTAATTAAAAATTAATTGATAAAGGTAGTTTATCAATTTTACTATCTAACACTGTGCTTAAAAGGCGATATTGTTGACGCTAAAGCTGCTTTTTTAAGTCTCGTGGGGATTGTTTGAAGTAGCAAGTGAAGGCGCGACTAAAAGCTGATGGGTCGTTATAACCAACCTGTTCACCAATTACTGCTATAGGTAAATCAGAGTAACAAAGTAAGGAACGCGCATGTTCCATTCTTAATTGCGTGTGATGTTTAACCGGGCTGGTGTGCATACATTGCTTAAAAACCGCTTTGAATTGAGTAACACTTAAACATGCAACCGCAGCCATATCATTCAATGTATAGTCTATCGATAAATCTTTTTTTATTAATAACAGTACGTTATTTATCCGCGGATCAATAGTCGCATTGGTAGTTTGTTGCCTGAGTAACACCAAAAATAAATTAAAACATAACGCTGCTTCATCTATGTTAGTTACACCTTGCAACTGCTTTTGGGTAAAACTTAGATAGCTCATTAATTTATCGTCAATACTAAAACAGGGGGCATTCATCGTCGTTAAGTTATTAGGGAGCTCTAATAAATCGGCCACTATAAAACGCGCATTTTCATCTGATTTAAACGCATGTAGAGTATTTTTAGGGATCACAACACATTGACCAACACCAACAGGCGCCGCGAAATTATTCATTTCAAGTTCTATATAGCCACTAAGTGGTAAAACAAGTTGGTGATAGTGATGCTGGTGGCTGTGGATTTTTCGTGTGTAGTATCGAATCGATAAGCTATTCATCTATTAAATTTAATAATTGCTATGACAAACAATCATGAAGGGAATTGTAGGGTGTTGTAAATAACTTTTTGTTATTTTAATACACTCAATACTTGCTAATTTATATCAGCAAGATAAAGTATTGCCAACTAAATATTCTTGAATTCAGCATATGTATTCTATTGCAGGTTGAAAAATAATAACAAGGGCAAACATGTTTGATTTAATCGTAGGCAGTATAAATAACCTGCTTTGGGGTGAAGGACAAATACTGATCTACATTTTACTGTTTACAGGTATTTGGTTTTCAGTACGCTTAAAACTGATTCAAATTTTAAAATTTAAACACATGTTCAGCCTTCTCAAAGGCAGTAGCAAATGCAATAAAAACGACATTAGTTCGTTTCAAGCACTGTGCACAGGATTAAGTGCGCGGGTTGGAACTGGTAATTTAGCCGGTGTTGCTGTTGCGATATCATTAGGTGGCAGTGGCGCCATATTTTGGATGTGGGTGATTGCCATACTGGGCATGGCGACTGGTTTTGCAGAAAGCGTACTTGGCCAAGTGTATAAAGTACGCGATAGCCAAGGCGAATTTAGAGGTGGCCCCGCTTATTATATTCAACAAGGAATAGGCAGTCGTAGTCTCGCTATCGCGTTTGCGTTGTGTTTATTCTTAGGTTATGGCTTTACTTTTAGCGCGATGCAAACCAACACCATTACTGATGCGCTTAATTTCGCTTTTGAAATTCCAACCTTATATTCAGGCATAGTCATAACCCTACTTGCAGGCTCTATTATACTCGGTGGCTTTAAAGCTATTGCCCGCTTTGCTGAGCGAGTAGTGCCGGTGATGGGCATTGTATTTGTACTGGCAGCTGTGATTATTACCTTGATTAACTTCACCCAAGTGCCTGCTATGTTGAAGGATATATTCTTATCTGCTTTTGGGCTGCAAGAAGCCGGTGCAGGCGCAATGGGCGCGGCAATCAAAAACGGTATTCAACGTGGTTTATATTCTAATGAGGCCGGTGCAGGTAGTGTGCCGCATGCATCAGCAAGTGCGTCGCCTATTCCAAATCACCCAGTAACGCAAGGGTATATTCAAATGCTCGGGGTGTTTTTTGATACTATTGTGTTGTGTAGTTGTACCGCAGTGATCATCTTACTGGCTGATATTGATATCAGTGGTGAGATGGCAGGCATTCGCTTAACACAAGCGGCAATGACCGCACATTTAGCACAAGGGGGCGTGTACTTTGTAGCAGCAGCCATTACTTTATTTGCCTTTACCTCGGTAGTGGCTAATTACGCTTACGCCGAAAGTAACCTACATTTATTTAAGCTCGATAATAAAGTAGGGCGCGGCATTTACACATTTTTATATCTATCAATGATGATGTGGGGGGCGTCTGCCACATTAAAAGAAGTATGGGATTTAGCCGATATTGCTCTTGGCTTGATGACAGTTGTCAATGTAATTGCCATAATACTGCTCACCCCGACTATTTTAAATGTCACAGACGATTATAATAGGCAACGAGCTGAAGGTATTGAGCCTGAATTTAATGCAAAAAATGTGCTCATTCAAGGTAAAACCGAGCAGGGTATTTGGCACTAAACATGACTATTGTCGCGAGGTTTTTTGCATAAGTATTCACCTTGCTGGTTGTTGAAAATGATTAAGTATTTTTATGATTGATATATATGCAGGTAAAACTGCGGCAAAAATAATTACAGAACAAGGTTTTAAGCCCGACCTTTTTAATGCCTTTTTAGGTGCATCCGGTGGCCCTAAATGGTTTACTTTATTTGGTTTAGATAAGTATATTTTTGGTGAGTTTTTTAAAAACCGATCATCGCAACTCAATTTAATTGGATCATCGGCTGGCGCTTTTCGCGCTGCGTGTTTTTCACAAAATGATCCCGTTGCCGCCATTACGCGGTTAGCAAAATCATACAGTGAAACTCGTTACTCGAGTAATAAACCAACACCGCAAGAAATAACCACTAAAGCCCGTGCGTTACTAGAAGATGTATTTGGCGACAATGGTGTTGCTGAAATAATTAATAATCCAGTTTTCAAATCACATTTTATTGTTGCTAAATCAAATGGCTTAGTAGCCAGTGAGCAAAAAGCGTTGCAACTGCTTGGGCTGACAAAAAGCTATTTAAGTAATCGAGTTAACCGTCGATTTTTGACAAAGCAATATGAGCGGTTTATATATCAAGCTCCAAACAGTAACTTTCAACTTGAAGATAATTATAAATTTAAAACCACCCAACTAGACTTAACAACGGATAACTTAAAGGATGCGTTACTCGCATCGGGCTCAATACCACTTGTTATGCAAGGCATTAAAAATATAGCTGGATCGCCGCCTGGTATGTATCGCGATGGTGGTATTGTTGATTACCACTTTGATTTTAAAATTAACAATCCTGGACTTATTCTATATCCACATTTCAATTCAGATCCAAAAGCAGGGTGGTTTGATAAAAGCTTAAAACGTAAAGTCGCCGCTGAAAATTATGATAACGTGGTTATGATCACACCCTCTAAAAAATTCATCGCCAGCTTACCTTACGGAAAAATCCCCGACAGAAACGACTTTACAGATCTCGATGCGGATACACGTATAAAATATTGGCGAACAGTATTTAGCGAGACTGAAAAACTAGCCGATGATTTTGATAAAAAACTCAATAGCGAAAATATTGAGCTGAAAATAATTGAATGATCTAATCTATCAAGTAATGTAGTTTTATGAGTCGTAGTTAATAATCCATAAATTATCGTACGTAATATTAAAGGAAAGGGCGAAAGCCCTTTTTATCAATTATTTACAATGTTAGCAATAAGATATAATGACACTAGTGAGTTTTCATAAATAACTTTCTGTATTCATTTATAGAAGATTCTGAATCTGCAAAATAAGTTTGATGTGAATTTTGAACAATTAATGAGTTAAATAATTTTACATCTTCTGTTGTACATAACTCATTAAAAAATTTAGTTTTTATATCACGTAAGATTACATACCCAAACTTTGGTGAGATTGGAAAATAGAGATCTTTACCATTACCAGTAATACTTTTAAGACTTACTACTGGTGAATCAGAAGTAATAAATGAAATGTCTGAAGAGTTAATTAATGGGATATGAATATCGATATTACAATTTGTTAAGAGATTAAGAGCGTAATTTTGCCCAAAGACAAAACTAAAAAACCACCAGTGTTTTCTAAATACACTCAATAGAATGTCAATATCTTTTTCATCTCTAAAATTCTCATTTAAAGAAAATCTAGGCCACAAATTTAACTTAGAAAAAATACTATCTTTTAAATCCTTAGTCCTAGTTGCCTGATGACCAAGAAAATTCATAAAATCTTTAAAGTAATCTGAGTTTTCAAGGATATTAAAATCACCATTACTTAGTTGAGGCAAAACTTTAAGCATTTTACCCTCTATTTTAGAATGATAATTCTCTAAAAGGTTAATTTTCCAGTTATTAACACTATCGGATTGTTTTAAAGCAGCTTTAAACGAATTGTAGTAATGAAGGTTTATCTCGTAATTAGAATCAGATATAAACTTAAGAATGATCTTAATATATAGATCTTCATAATTTTCAATATGTTCCAATTTATAAAAAAAATCTTGCTTAGCTACTCCAAGCGCGGTTTCAGTTGCTGCAATATGTTTTTTAGTAGCAAAGTAAGCTAATTTATTATCAACCTGCCAATTTTCTAGATAACGCCGCCAAACAAAATGATGATTTTTTTTGGGTACTAATTTTTTAGATTCTAGCAAAATTAACTTCCTGTCTTTTCTGAAATATCACCAACAATATCTAGTAATTGGTTCTGTAATTCAAATAAATACTTATCTTGTGTAGATGTCTGTCTTTTGAGGTTTTGGTACATTTGCTCTGATTTCTTAGCAGAACATTTATATCGGTGTACTAACTGTAAATGAGATGGTTTTACTATACCCCAAGGCGTAGTCATTTTGTTGTCGTGATATCAAATTCTATAATCTGCCCATGGGCGAGTAGGAGAAAATAGCCTAGATAAATTATTTAAATTTGCTTTAGCTGACGCGTTTGATAAAAGTATAGCTATAAAAAATTTGAATTAAAACTAATTGAAAAATTTAAGCTATAAGTTATTTTTGGCTGATAGCTGATAGCTG